>DAMABW010000019.1:16694-24531 GCA_031999925.1 Massilia sp.
GCAAGGGCCATGCGCGGTCTTGCGCACCAAGTCGATCTCGCAGCTGCCTTTCAAGGAGCTCAGGCTGGCCTCGCGGCTTTCGGTTTCGATCAGGCTGCAGTCCTCCGCCATGCCGACGTTGTAGGCGACCTTGTAGGTAATCCTGCGGTTGGGGGCGGAGTACTCGAACAGGTTGGCGCGCACAACCTGTTCCGGAAATGCGCGGGGCGCGCGTACGGGGCGGCCGAGGCGCCGGTTGGCTTCCACGCAGAATGCCACCTTCTGCTTGAGGTCGGCGAGACCCGATGCCAGGATCTCGCCCCGGTGATCGTCCTTCGACTGCACGAAATGCACCAGCATCGGCTTGCCCGCCGCTTTCAGTGCCAGGTGCGGCGCGCTTGCCGTATCGACCCGCTTTTCGACGGCGGTCATGGCCTGGGCCGGGCACAGTGCGCTGCCCAGCAGCAGGGCCAGGAGCGCAGGGGGACCATTGAAACGCAGTTGCTGCATGGGCTTCCTTCTTGCATATAGTGAAGACGGTGTGTTGCAAGAATAGCATCCGGAGATGCCCATTTCGTCCCTCACGACCCTAGCTGAACTGTCAGGTTGGCGCGCCCCGGCGTCGAGTTCCAGCCTGCAAGCGTGTCGCTTGTATAATGCGGCAAGATCAAACTGCCCACTGCCATGACCAAATCCACCCATTTCGGCTACAAGACTGTCTCCGAGGACGACAAGGTCCACGAAGTCGCCAAGGTTTTCCACTCGGTTGCGTCGAAGTACGACGTGATGAACGACCTGATGTCCGGCGGCCTGCACCGCATCTGGAAGACCTTCACCATCGCCCAGGCCGGCGTGCGTCCGGGCTTCAAGGTGCTCGACATTGCCGGCGGCACGGGCGACCTGTCGAAGGCCTTTGCCAAGCAGGCGGGGCCGAGCGGCGAAGTCTGGCTCACCGACATCAACGAGTCGATGCTGCGCGTGGGCCGCGATCGTCTGTTGAATAAAGGACTAGTCACCCCCACCTTGCTTTGTGACGCAGAGAAGTTGCCGTTCCCGGACAATTATTTCGATCGGGTCAGCGTGGCCTTCGGCCTGCGCAACATGACGCACAAGGACCAGGCACTGGCGGAAATGCGCCGCGTGCTGAAGCCCGGCGGCAAGTTGCTGGTGCTGGAGTTCTCGAAGGTGGCGGCGCCTCTGCAGAAGCCCTACGACCTGTATTCGTTCTCGGTGTTGCCATGGCTGGGCCAGCGCATCGCCAACGACTCGGAAAGCTACCGTTACCTGGCCGAATCGATCCGCATGCACCCGGACCAGGAAACGCTGAAGACCATGATGCAGGACGCGGGACTCGAACGCGTGCAGTACTACAACCTGACGGCGGGTGTGGCAGCCCTGCACACCGGCATCAAGATGTGAGGAGCGAGACGATGAAAAAGATTTTAGTAGCCGCCGTGCTGGCGCTGACCACCACCGCGATGATCGCGGAAGCCACCGCGCGCCCGATGGGCGGCAAGCGTTCCTTCGGCCGCCAGTCGCAGACCGTGCGCCAGGCGCCGCCGCCGGCCCCAGCGCCGGCCGCACCGGTCAATCGCCAGACCACGCAGCCGAATACGCCGGCAGCCGCGCCTGCCGCCGCGGGCGCTGCCGGTGCAGCCGCTGCGCAGGCCAAGCGTCCGAGCATGTGGAAAGGCATCCTGGGCGGCGCGCTGCTCGGCCTCGGCCTGGGCGCCCTGTTCTCGCACCTGGGCATCGGCGGCGCCATGGCGTCCTTCCTGTCGGGCCTGATCATGTTCGCGCTGCTGGCGCTGGCCGTGCTGTTCGTGGTGCGCATGTTCCGCCGCAAGGACACGCCGGCGAACGCCGGGTTCGCAGGCGGCGGCTTCAACCAGCAGCCGGTACCGGCGGGCGGCACGCCGTCCATCGGTTCGGGTCTGAACCAGCCGCAGCCGCAAGCCTTCCAGGCCCAGCAGCCGGTCGGCGGCCTGTCGCTGAATAAAGCGGCGCCGGCGCCGCAAGCCTGGGGCGTGCCGGCCGACTTCGATACCGACGCCTTCCTGCGCCATGCGAAAGCCAGCTTCATCCGCATGCAGGCGGCCTGGGACAAGGGCGACGTCAACGACCTGCGTGAATTCACCACGCCGGAAGTGTTTGCCGAACTCAAGATGCAGATCCAGGAACGCGGCCCGAACGCCGACTACACCGACGTGGTCGAGATCGGTGCCCAGCTGTTGGGCATCGAGACCACGGCCACCGATTACCTGGCCAGCGTGCAGTTCAGCGGCCAGATCCGCACCGCGCCGAATGCGCCGACCGAGCCGTTGAACGAGGTCTGGAACATGTCGAAACCGCTGTCGGGCAATGGTGGCTGGGTGCTCGCGGGCATTCAACAGATTGCGTAATACTTTTTTTGCAAACTTTCCTGTGCGCCCGGGTTTGACCGCGGCGAACTGGTAAGATCGAAGCCGCCCGCGCTACCCCCGGGCGGCTTTGTTTTTTAGCGAACACATTCATGTTTCCGAGTTCAAACTTTTTATCCCCGCAGCGCACCCTGAGCGCCACGGCCAGTGCCACCATCAACCACTTGCTGGCCCAGGAAGACTGGGCGCGCACGGCGCTGCGCCGCCACAACGGCAAGTTGGCCTGCATCGACACCGGCCACCTGCAGGTGCGCCTGCGCGTGGCTGCCGACGGGCTGCTGGAAGCAGGGGAGGCGGATGCTGTGCCGAACGTCACCATCCACGTCAAGCTGGCCGACCTGCCGCTGATCGCCCAGAACCGCGACCGCGCCTTTTCGTATGTGCGCATCGAGGGCGACGCCGAGTTTGCGAATACGATCTCGCAACTGAGCAAGGGCTTGCGCTGGGAACCGGAACATGACCTCGAACGCCTGTTCGGCCCGATCGGCGCCACACGCCTGGCCGGCGGTGCGCGCAGCGCGGTGACGAATGCCCGTGCCACCGGGCGCCGCCTGGCGGAAAACCTGGCCGAGTTCCTGGTCGAGGAACAACCGGTGCTGGTGCGCCCGAACGACGTCGAGGAATTCGGCGCCGGCGTGGTGCGCCTGCGCGACGACGTCGAACGCGCCGCGAAGCGCATCGCCAAGCTTGAACAACTGCTGGCACAAGCATCGGCGCACAAGCCGGCGACGGCCGTCATTGTCGCCCCTGCCAACGCCATCGTGCAGACTCCGGCGCAGCGCGGCGCCGTCATTCCGACAACCCGCCCGAGCGGGGACACTACCCTGGATAGCTGATGATATTGAAATTCCTGCGCCTGCTTAAAATCTTCACGGTCGTCATTAAGTATGGCCTCGATGAAATTGCAATGTCCGGCCTGCGGGTGCCGCGCACCGCCCGCCTCATCAACGGTATCTTCTTCTGGCGCCGCATTACCACGCCGCGCGCGATCCGCCTGCGCCTGGCGCTCGAGGAACTCGGCCCGATCTTCATCAAGTTCGGCCAGGTGCTGTCGACCCGGCGTGATTTGATGCCGCCGGATATCGCCGACGAACTGTCTCTGCTGCAAGACCGCGTGCCGCCTTTCGGTTCCGACCTGGCGATTGCCCAGATCACCAAGGCGCTCGGCGCCGCGCCCGACCAGTTGTTTGCCAGCTTCGACCCGGTGCCGGTGGCCTCGGCCTCGATCGCCCAGGTGCACTTTGCCACGCTGAAGAATGGCCGCGAAGTGGCGGTGAAGGTGCTGCGTCCGGGCATGAAGAAAACCATCGACGAAGACATCGCCCTGATGCACATGGCGACCGCCCTCATCGAAAAACTGTGGGCCGAAAGCCGTCGCCTGAAGCCGCGCGAAGTGGTGGCCGAGTTCGACAAATACTTGCACGACGAACTCGACCTCATGCGCGAAGCGGCGAATGCCAGCCAGCTGCGCCGCAACTTTGCCGACTCGACTCTGCTGATGGTGCCGGAAATGTTCTGGGACTATTGCTCGAGTAGCGTGATCGTGATGGAACGCATGCGCGGCATCCCGGTGTCGCAGATCGACCGCCTGGCGGCCGAAGGCGTCGACTTGAAAAAGCTCTCCAGCGATGGCGTGGAAATTTTTTTCACGCAAGTGTTCCGCGATGGATTCTTCCATGCTGACATGCACCCGGGGAACATCCTGGTCTCGGTGGAGCCGGAAACCTTTGGCCGCTATATCGCGCTCGACTTCGGCATCGTCGGCACCCTGAACGACTTCGACAAGGATTACCTGTCGCAGAACTTCCTGGCCTTCTTCCGCCGCGACTACAAGCGCGTGGCCGAGGCCCACATCGAGTCGGGCTGGGCGCCGCGCGATACCCGCGTCGACGAACTGGAGTCGGCGGTGCGTGCCTGCTGCGAACCGATCTTCGACCGGCCATTGAAAGACATTTCCTTTGGCCAGATCCTGCTGCGCCTGTTCCAGACCTCGCGCCGCTTCAATGTCGAGGTCCAGCCGCAGCTGGTGCTGCTGCAAAAGACCCTGCTCAACATCGAAGGCCTGGGGCGCCAGCTCGATCCGGACCTGGACTTGTGGAAGACCGCGAAACCCTACCTGGAGCGCTGGATGACCGAGCAGGTCGGCTGGCGCGGCCTTGTCGAGCGCTTCAAGGCCGAGGCGCCGCGCTATTCTCACATCTTCCCGCAACTGCCGCGCCTGATGCACCAGGCGCTGGAACACCACTCGCATCCGCACGGGGCGACGAACCACGAGATGATGCAGCAGGTGTTGATGGAGGTGCGGCGCAGTAATCGGTTGCTGGGATTCCTGGCCTGGCTGGCGGGCGGGATCACGTCCGGGATCTTGTTTGCGGCCTTGTTGACGCGGTATGGCGGCGCGGCCTGAGATGGTTGACTTCGCCAGCCGCGATCCATTGACGCCCGGTTTCTGGGACGAGCGTTTTGAGAAGGCATTTACTCCTTGGGAACGCGGTGACGTGCCGCAGGGCTTGCGCGCATTCGTGGCCCGTACGCCCCGGCCCATGAGCACGCTGATTCCCGGTTATGGCAGCGGGCGTGAGCTGGCGTTCCTGATGGATGCGGGCTGGGATGCGACGGCGATCGACTTTTCGCCGGCTGCGGTGCAGCTTGCCAGGCAAGCGGTCGGGCAGTGGGCGGGCAGGGTGGTGGAGGCGGATTTCTTTGCCTATGCGCCGCCGCGTGTGCTGGACCTGATCTACGAACAGGCTTTTCTATGCGCGATGCCGCCGAGCATGTGGCCGCGTATCGCGGCGCGCTGGGCCGAGCTATTGCCGGCCGGTGGCTTGTTGGCTGGGTTCTTTTTCTTTGGCGAGTCGCCGAAAGGGCCGCCGTTTGGCATCGCGCGTGCGGCGTTGGATGAATTACTGCTGCCGCATTTCAAGTGCATCGAAGACAGCGAGGTCAGCGACTCCATTCCCGTCTTCGCCGGCAAGGAACGCTGGATGGTCTGGCGCCGCCGGTAACTGCTCTACCGGAGCCCGCAGCAGAGAACGCGTAGGGTGGGCGCCCCGTGCCCACGCGGTGATACGCGCAGGCGAGATCATCGAGCACGATCACGGAGCCGATAACGATCACCGCGTGGGCACATCCGTCTTTGAGGCCCCGCCTCAAAGACCCCACCCTACCTATCCACCTTCAAAGGCAAGCGCAATCTGCTGAGCCGATCAAACCACCCAGACAAAAAAACGCCCGCATGCGCGGGCTTTTTGAAGTACATCGTTCTTGTACGGCCATGCGGCGACTCGCGTCGCGCAAACTTCTGTTTCTTGACTCTTTCAGCGGCAGGTTACATGGACCCGCCAGCACGCATCCCGTTGAGAGATGATATTTAATCACTTTAGTTGATTCTCGGCAAACGGATCTCGTCAAATGCTGATTAAAAACAACACTGTGCAGTTCCAGGAATGCTAAGCCAGCCACCCCGCCGACTCCGGCGCAGGGCCTTTCCAGCGAATCGGCAACTTACGCGACAAAAGCTTTATAATTCAGGGTTTTGAAGATTTTTGCGGAGTATCCAATGCCGATTTACGCTTACCGCTGCGATGAATGCGGTTTTTCCAAAGATGTGCTGCAAAAAATTTCCGATCCGGTGTTGACCGACTGCCTGTCCTGCGGCAAGCCTGCATTCAAGAAGCAGGTGACCGCGGCTGGTTTCCAGTTGAAGGGCACCGGCTGGTACGTGACCGATTTCCGTGGCGGCAAAGCGCCGGCCACCGGCACCGCACCGGCCACGTCGTCCACCAGCGCCGAGAGTTCCACGTCGGCCACGTCCTCGAGCGACAGCACGCCTGCCGCCGCGCCGGCAGCCTCGACCGCCAAATCCGGCACCGACACCAGCAAGACCTGATGCACCCGCCCGCGGCCTCCGGGCCCCGGCAATAAGAACAACGAGAAATCGATGCGCAAATATTTTCTTACCGGCTTGCTGATCCTGGTGCCCCTGGCGATTACCGCCTGGGTCCTGAGCATGGTCATCGGCACGCTCGACCAGTCGCTGCTGTTTGTGCCGGCGCGCTGGCAGCCGCGCGTCCTGTTCGGCTTCGATATCCCCGGCATCGGCGCGATCCTCACCATCGCCATCGTCTTCCTGACCGGCTTGCTGACGAATAACCTGGTCGGCGGCTATGTCGTGCGCTTGGGCGAGCGCCTGCTCAAGCGCATCCCGGTCGTCAGCTCGCTCTACGGCAGCGTCAAGCAGGTGTCCGACACGCTGTTCTCGTCCTCGGGCAACGCGTTCCGCCAAGCGGTTTTGATTCCCTATCCGCACGCGGACTCCTACACTATCGCTTTCGTCACCGGTGCGCCGGGCGGCGACGTGAAGAACCACCTGGTCGGCGAGTACCTGAGCGTGTATGTGCCGACGACCCCGAACCCGACGTCCGGCTTCTTCCTGATGATGGAACGCAGCAAGGTCGTCGAGCTGGACATGACGGTCGACGCCGCCCTGAAATACATCGTTTCGATGGGCGTCGTCGCTCCCGAATAAAGCATTAGCATCAAGGCCGCCGTGGCATTGGCGGTGCAACCGAAATACCAACCTGGAATAGAGAAAAATATGTCCTCCATGCGTACCAACTACTGCGGCCTCGTCACCGAAGAACTGCTGGGCCAAACCGTCAGCCTGTGCGGCTGGGTGCATCGCCGCCGCGACCACGGTGGCGTCATCTTCATCGACCTGCGCGACCGCGAAGGCCTGGTGCAGGTCGTCTGCCATCCGGACAATGCGGATGTCTTCAAGGCCGCCGAGCATGTGCGTAACGAGTATTGCCTGCGCGTCACCGGTACCGTCGTGAACCGCCTGGAAGGTACCGCCAACGCCAACCTGAAGTCGGGCAAGATCGAGATCAACACCACCCAGCTCGAAGTGCTGAACGCCTCGGTGCCGGTGCCGTTCCAGTTAGATGACGATAATTTGTCGGAAACCACCCGCCTGACGCACCGCGTTCTGGACCTGCGCCGCAACCAGATGCAGCACAACCTGCGCCTGCGCTATAAAGTGTCGATGGAAGTGCGCAAGTACCTCGACAACCTGGGCTTCATCGACATCGAAACCCCGATGCTGACCAAGTCGACCCCGGAAGGCGCGCGCGACTACCTGGTGCCGTCGCGCGTCAACCCAGGCAACTTCTTCGCGCTGCCGCAATCGCCGCAGCTGTTCAAGCAGCTGCTGATGGTCGCCAACTTCGACCGCTACTACCAGATCACCAAGTGCTTCCGCGACGAAGACCTGCGCGCCGACCGCCAGCCGGAATTCACCCAGATCGACTGCGAAACCTCGTTCCTGACCGAACAGGAAATCCGTGACCTGTTCGAAGACATGATGCGCGTCGTCTTCAAGAACGCCGCCGGCATCGACCTGCCGAACCCGTTCCCGGTCATGGACTTCGCCACCGCCA
>DAMABW010000020.1:0-8300 GCA_031999925.1 Massilia sp.
ACCGCCTGGGAAGCCCAGCAGCGGCTCCAGCACGCCGCCCTTGGCTGCGGGAGACGGTCGAAGCGATACTGGTCGACGGCGTCGTACACGCTCTGCGTGAAGTCGCTTTTCAGCTCGACCGTGGCCACGGCGATACCGTTCAGGAACAGCACCAGGTCCAGCTCGTCCTTGGGGTTGTTGGGCGAGTGGCAGACTTGGCGCACCACGCGCAGTCGGTTGGCAGCGTACTTCGCCTGGATGGCGGGGTTGATGGCCAGCGCGGGCTTGAACTGTGCCAGCTCCAGCGGCTCCTTTAAGCCCAGCATTTCGACGCCTCGGCGTAGCACGTCGAGCGTGCCGCGTTCGTTCATGTTCTTGCGAATGCGGTCGGCGAGCACCTGGGGCAGACCGGCGCCGTGGGTTTTCGTCAGGCGTTGCCAGTTGTCGGGCTGCGTCGTCTCCACCCAGGTCAGCAGGTCAGGCAGGAACAGGCCACTGGTTCGGTCGAACTGGGCGGCGTCGCCATCGGCGTACAGCCAGCCGTTGGCTGCCAGGTGGGCGCAGATTTCGGTTTCGAAGTGGTGTTCCTGGTGCAGGTTCTGGCTCATGCTTTGTCTCTTATTCGTCTTCTTGTGCGAATGCTTGAGTGGCGCTCAGTTCTCGGCGTAGCTGCGCTCAAGCAGTGCCTGGGCCTTCTGAAGGTCGGCTGCGCTGAAAAGGCAAAGCTCTACGTCACCCGTGCCCCAGTGGCCCACCTGGCTGACGTCGCGACTGAACCCTGCTTCGAGAGCGACCGTCGCTGGGTCGAGCTTGAGTGTGATAAGCAGGCGGTTTGGGTACGCGATGACGCAGGCGAAGTTTTTCAGACGGCGAAAGGCCGTATAGAGCTTAAGGGGTTTCTGTTGCACGTCCTCGCCCAGCGACAGCAGCAGTGAGGTGGTTTGCTCGTAGAGAGCACGGAGTTCCGGCGTGGCCAGCGCCAATTGCTCGGCCAGCGATTTATCTTTTCCAGCCGGCTTCGGGGTGTCCTGCTGTGGAGGCGACGAACTAGTCGGTGCCGGCTTGACGGCCGTCGCGTCCGGCACACTCTGCGAGTTAACCAGCTCCAGCAGCAAGAGGTCGTCTCCGAACAACTTGTAGCGGATGAGCTCGATGTTGCGCGGTATCTGCTGCACGGCGTGCCGGTCGTAGCGGGTGAAGTCGGCCGCAATGCACAACAGTCGCGTGCCTGCCCACTCGATGTGCTCGGCCGTTTCCTTGCCGAGCTTCTCCATCACGAGCCAGCGGAACTCGGCCTGGTGGTCCAGTAGCCAGTCCAGGTAGAACAGGCCTTGGTTGATGACGTTCTCGTTGCTATGGCGCTTGTACTCGACGATAACTGGACAGCCGTTTTCGTCCAGCCCCAGCGAGTCGATTCGGCCCTTGTGTGTTTTTCCGGTTGCGTACTCGCTGGCGAGGAAGCGCACTCCCAGAAAGGTTTCCATGTGACCCTCGATGAGGGTTTGCAAGGTCTTTTCCAGTGGCGCGGCTTGGCCTGTAAGCTCGGTGACGGTGCTGGCGCTGTGCAGGCGGAAGAGTTGAATGTCGCTCATGCGGCGAGGGCTTCCGAACTTTCGACTGCGCTTTGAAGTATGCCCTCGCGCACATCGATTTGACCGGTTACGGTGGCAGCGATAAGGGCTGAGCGACGTTCCGCGAGTAATTTAATTGCTTGGCTAGCTTCGTCCTTCAAAGTGTCTAACTTAGCTGTTTCTGCGAGGAGGAAGCAGTCGATGGCCTCTTGTTCCTGCGGCGTAGGAATTGGCAGCCAAACTGCTTTTAGGGATTCGCGGTTGATTTTGGGCATAGCGACGCGTTCCGACTCCAATACGGCCAGGGCCGAGAAAGGCCCTGACAGCATAAACCACTTTAGGAACGAGTTTGAGAGTGTTGATGTACCTCGTAGTGGATACATGTCGGCGCTGCAAAGGCAATCTTCCGGAGCGATGCAGACTTTACGGAGAGCTGGTCGAATTTTGCTATAGATGACATCTCCAGATTTGCAAAGGTACTTCCCACTTTCCGCGGACTGCTCTTGTGCCGTTTCCAAATACAATAATCGGCCAGTGCCAGATTCAACATGGTTTGGTGCGATAAGGACCATCGAACGATATGGCTCTTCCTCAGGATTTACTTGACCTTCCTGAACATATACATATCGCTGGAATGTGGCGACATCCCAATGCGCAGGCACCTCTCCCAACCACGCCACGCCGGAATCCTTCATCGGACCCCTTGGGTCGAGGCCTTTGGTGACGACATGAGAAATGGTGGCTTGGCGCTTTTCCTCCAATAGTGCGATGAGCCTCTCCTGCTCGGTAACCAGCGCGTCGATTTTAGCCGTTTCCCTGTCGAGGAATTCAGCGATAGCGATTTGCTCGTCTTTCGGAGGAAGCAGACAGGGAATATCGCAAAAATTATCCCATCGAATGACATTTCTTAAGCCCGTGTAAAACATTCGCCATGCTTTATACTGGTCGCGCGCATAGTAGTAATAATACAAATATGCTGGTAAAAATCCATTCTTCGCTTGAGTAACAGTATAAGCTCCGGTCACCATGCCTCGGTGCATACTAATCCCTACTGTTCTGGGAGTTTCCTCCACATCAAAAAGGCAAAAAACAAGGTCGCCTTCTTCAACCGCTTGGTATGTATCAAAGGAAGCAGGGAATTTACCTTGAGGATTTTCTAAATCTCTTGGAATCACGCCTTGTAGCGTCAGCGAGAGTAACAAAAATTCGTTTGCTCGAACCCCGACTGTTTCTTGCTTTAGCGAAAGCGCATTTTTGAATCGCGTCACAGCCCAATGCTTAGGCACTTGGCCTAGCCAATGCACGCCACTGTCCCGATAACTAGGATACTTCGGTAAAGTCATTCCGCCAACTCCTCTAGCATTTTCATAATGTTGGTCGAGATGGCCTTCAGCTCTTCGTCGATAGTATGCAAACTGCGCGATGGCTCGAACACGTAAAAGTATCGATTGAACGGGATTTCGTAGCCGACTTTGTTCTTCTCTTTGTCAATCCAAGCATCAGGCGCGTGGGGCAGCACCTCGCGCTCGAAGTAGGCTTGAATGTCGTCGGTCAATGGCACATTCTCGGTGTCGCGCAGCGTGCTGTCAGGTTGGAGCTTGCCCTTCTGCTTGCCTTTTACCCCCAGAACCGGCTTGCCTGCCTCGTCGCGCAATGGCCTCTCAACTGTGATGGTGGTGTAGCCGAATTCCTCGTTACGGAAGATGCGCGAGATGGGCACGCGCTTGAGTTTGCCACTCTCGGGCGCGACTGGCATGTTGTCGTTGCCGGTGACGAGCTGCGGCTCGCCCAGCGCGGCGCCAGCGGCATCGAACACGGTAACGAGTTCGGCCTCGGTGAAGTCGCCGAACAGGCGCGTGACGGTGGCGATGTGTGCATCGCTCATTTCTTTGCGCTTGCTGCCCAGGCTCTTGCGCATCCTCTGCCAGAAACCGCTCGCGTCGATGAGCTGAACGTAGCCCTTGCGGTCCGCGGGCTTCTTGTTCGACAGAATCCAGACATAGGTGGCAATGCCGGTGTTGTAGAACATGTCCGTCGGCAGGCCTACGATGGCCTCCACCAGGTCGTTCTCCAGCACATAGCGGCGGATTTCGCTCTCGCCGCTGCCAGCGGCGCCCGTAAACAGTGGCGAACCGTTGAGCACGATGCCGAAACGGCTGCCGCCGTCCTGCGCCGGGCGCATCTTCGATAGCAGGTGCATCAGGAACAGCATGGAGCCGTCGCTCACGCGCGGCAGGCCAGGGCCGAAGCGCCCATCGAAGCCCTTGTTCTCGTGCTCCTGACGCACGACCTTCTCGACCTTCTTCCATTCGACGCCGAAGGGCGGGTTGGACAGCATGTAGTCGAACTTGCGTCCGCCGTGACCGTCTTCGCTGAGAGTATTGCCGGGAACGATGTTGGCCACGTCCTGGCCTTTGATGAGCATGTCGGCCTTGCAGATAGCGTAGGACTCATCGTTGAGCTCCTGGCCATACATGGTCAACCGGGCTTGCGGGTTGTGCTCCAGCAGGTATTCACCGGCCACCGACAACATGCCGCCGGTGCCAGCGGTCGGGTCGTAAATGGTGCGCACTACGGCATTGCCGGGGGTGAGCACGTCGTCGTCCTCGATGAACAGCAGGTTCACCATTAAGCGGATGACCTCCCGCGGAGTGAAATGCTCACCGGCTGTCTCATTCGAGATTTCGGCGAATTTGCGAATCAGCTCCTCGAACACCAAGCCCATGCTGGCGTTGTCCACAACCTCGGGGTGCAGGTCGATGTTGGCGAACTTCTCGGTGACGAGGTAGAGCAGGTTGGCTTTGGCCAGGCGTTCCACCTGCGTGTAGAAGTCGAAGCGCTCGAAAATATCGCGCGCCGCCGGCGAGAAGGACTGGACGTAGGCGTAGAGGTTCTGGCGGATGTGGTCCTGGTCGCCGAGCAGCTTCACAAGGTCCAGAGGGGAGGTGTTGTAGAAGCTTTGGCCGGCCTTTCGCAGCAGAAAAGGTTCGGGATTCAGGCCGGCCTTTGTCTTGGCGTCGAACTCGGCCAGCACAGCTGGCTTAGTTGCCTCCAGCACGCAGTCCAGTCGGCGCAGCACGGTGAAGGGGAGGATGACGCGGCCGTATTCGGACTGCTTGTAGTCCCCGCGAAGAAGGTCGGCAACCGACCAGATAAAGGAGGACAGGGCCTGGTGGTTCATGTGCAGCCTGGTAAATGTTGTTTGCTGAAAACAAACATCGTACCACCGCTGGGCTGGGCCTCGGTAGGGGCAATGTGGACTTTACAACAGAACGAAGAATCCGATATTAGGTGTGTAGCTGGTCGACACCAATTTTCGTTAGCCAGCTTAGAAGTCAGAGCGCACAAACATATGTTTCAAGCCTAGTCTGCCTGAAAACGCGTTGTCCGACTCCGACCCGGCCACGGCGCAAGCCTATCTCGAGCATAAAGCATTCGGAATTGCGGCGCGGCCTGTACCGACGGCGGCAGCGCATACTGTCACCATCATGCGCTGACAACCGCTAACTCGATGCACTGGTGGCCTCGGCGATAAGGGACTCGGCTTCTTGCTGCACAAGTGCCCAGTCATCCAGAAGATACTGGACAGCCTGCTCGACGGCCTTGTAACTCAGGTCGAAATTATCGACATCGGTGATACCCATCGACGCTAGGTCAGAGGCCGACACTTCGTCGAAAGATATTCGGAAGTCCAGAGTATCTGCTATGACGCCGGCATCCGTCTCGCCGTCCATAATTTCTTCAGCTACCAATCCTGCCATCCCGAAGAGCATCCTCCAGGTCGTCGGTAGCTCGGGAGGAACGACCCCGTTCTCTATCGCTGCCTTACGCATCAATTCGGGACACGCCCAATAACGATACTGGCCCAGCCACGCCGTTTCTTCTGGATTGCCACTGGAGTTCTTCCAGACGACAGCATAGCCGGCGCCGCCAAAGCGAGCGTGAAGGATTTTGTGACCTGCTTCGTGATATGCCGCTTTCCGCAGCTCTCGAACAGCTATCTGTTCTTCCGTTATGTCATACATGGTGTTGAACGAGGTTAATGTCGGGACTCAGTATAGGAGGGCCGCGGCACCATGACGTAACGGAACTATCAAATTAGCCGTGCTGACCTAAAGAGCTCAAGATGCGACGTGCTGACGCAGTATGTCGGCGGCGTCTGCGCTGCATCGTCCCGAATTACACGGAGTGCGCCATTACGACCGGGGTTACCGCACCGCCTCGTCAGGAGCAAGAGAATAGCCTTTAACGGCAACGAGCTCAGTTGTGGTGCAAATGTCATCTCAACCTTCAAGCACTTCAGCGCGACAGGTTAGTAGTGAACGCAGGGCTGCCAGGGACTAGGCACCGGTCCACGCCAGTGCGAATAAATGCCAACAAAGACCCGGGTGGCTTCCCTGCCGACCCGGGTCTTGCTAGCGGCAGAGCCGCGCTGTTTGCACCTCGTCAGAGTTGGCTTCCAGTCGATGCTTCAGGTATGCGCAAGTTGCAGTCTTGCGCACGACCATTAGCATCAGAGGCGAGACTACGGCCGCGCGACCACAGTTTGGAGTGCCTAGGAACACCAGTAACGACGTTTCCACATAACGGTATAGCGTATCTAAGCGTCCATGTTACAGGCGAGGGATAGCTACATGCCTGCAACACGGTCGCATGTGACCAGTTCGGCGCGTTGGTCGTCAGTCACACCAAGCAATGCCTCGGTTACAGGATAGGTTCCAGATGTGGCTTTTTGGGCACCGACCGCTCGCACCAACTTGGCGAACAGATGTACTACGATGCTTGCCTTAAGGAAACTTCGCCGGACATACTTCTGAGTGTAGCGGTGCAGTTATGGGATGAAAGGATTTAATGTGTTGCGTTTGGTAGGGGGGACTGAAGTAACGAATGCAAGCCGAGAGAGTTCTGACCAAAGTGTGAAAGGGACTGTTGCAGTGACGACGGCGGCTCCGGCAATCCAGGAAGCCCTTGCTCGCAAGCTGGTGCTTGAACACCGAATTGCAGGCAAAACTGTACGGCAAATGATTGAGGAGTCTGACGCTCCAGCGGACTCAAGTGACCGAGCTGCTGCCCTAGCATCAATGACCGCCTTCACCACTGGGTGCGTGGCCTTGACTCACCTCGGCATTATATTGGCCAGCGGCGGGCACAATTTGGGATTAACATTAGACTCGTACGCTACTGTGGTGGACGGCAAACGCCTCGTCCGTCGTATTCCGCAGCTGAAGAAGCTAACTATCGACTTGGCTGGCTTAGCTCTGTACTGAAATTCTCGTTTCCGCCCGCTTAGGACGCCGCACGCATCGGCTCGTCTGTGATGGCCTTCAATTTTTCTAGCCAGATAGGTAACCGCGACGTTTATTCCACTGCTACACGACTTTTGGCTTTGAACCGCGGCGCGGGGTTGGCAGGACAAACCCAGGTTGGTAAGCGCGTAATACCCGACTACTCATCGGGTAGGTCTTTACCTTTACCTTTTTCTTCTCTCCATTCTCGTCATCCTCTTCATCACCTAATTCTTGTTCAATAAGCTCTGCGTTGGGGTCCGGCAAGGGAAGTGACATAGCGTCGGATGACCCCTTCAGTTGCACAGCCACCATCTCTCTAGGCCAAACCCAAAGGCACTCCAAGGCCATGAGCATCTTCGCATGCGCTTCCGCTCGAACCCGCTCAGAATCTTCGCTTTCATCTCGCAATGCGTCAAGCACCCGTTGCGAATCAGAATAGTCGTCGCGAATAGACGATACCGACTCAAGCTGCGCCTTCAATGACTGAGCCTGTGTTTCAAGGTCGGGCAATTCGCGCTCGCATTCGGCCAGCCGTGGAACCAGTGAAGATAAAGGCAAGTCTGATTGCTCAATAGCCTCGGTAAGGCGTTGGTGCTTTAACCGTGTCGCTTCAAGTTTTCCATCGACTGCTGCCAGCTCATCTCTTAAACGTGCCAGCCGCTCATCATCGCCAAGATGCGCAGAGAAGTAGTTAAAAAGCATATGAATCAACGATGTTTCCAACTCTTCAGCATTAACGCTTGGGCACTTAGACATACCCCGATGTCTGTCAGAACAGACATATTGCGCATACCATTTGCTGTTCTTGCCACCAGATTTTGCTTTCCTTGCAAGCGTTGCCCCGCAATGCCCACAGAAGATGACTCCTTGGAATATATTCCGATAGCCTTTATCGCGTCGAGGTGGCTTGGCCCGGCGCGCATCAATGGCAGCATTGGCTCGGAAGAACAGGTCGTCGCTAATGATTCTTGGGTACCAGTCTTTTACTACCTCCCCAGTCGAAACGGACTTCCCATTGCGGGAAAGGCGAGGCTCTAGTTCTCCCAGCACCGCCCTATTCCGAATCAATTTGTTAGGATACGTCGTTTGCCATTTGGTACCTCGTTCTTGCCCAGGTAAGCTGGGTACTATCCAGCCTTCGGCATTTGCACGTCGAGCGATTGCAACTCCGCCATAGCCCGACGCAACCATAACGAAGACCTTTTCCACAATTTCAACCAATTCGGGAATGGCCTCCCAATTCTTTTTATCCTCTGTTCGCCGTAGCCAACCGGGAGCGCGCCCAAACACGCTACGGTCATGTTCGGCGCGCGCTTTGTCGTGAACAGCTCGAATCCTTACTGATTTCACCTTTGATTCGTCATGTCCTCTAAAAAGCATCATGACTGAGAGCATGAAAACTGTTGGGTCGGCAAGGCGCTCTTGTGTCCACTCCTGGCCGTCTTGAAGTGTCACGCAGATG
>DAMABW010000020.1:8310-23783 GCA_031999925.1 Massilia sp.
ACCGGCCCGCACGATGGTCAGCAGCGTCGTAACGGCTGAGGTCAGGTCCGCACGTGTTAGCCGGTCGAGATTCTCAATCAGCAGGTAAGTTCCTGCCGGGATTCTCCCTGCCAAAACGGCCTCAACAAAGCCGGCCAAGGCTCCTCGCGTTAGATTGTCCTGGTTGAATCCAGAAAGGCCTAAGTCCTGCAAAGTAAGACTTTCGTCAAGCGTCCAACCGCGACGGACACACCATTCGCGGGCAAGCAGCGTTTGACGAACCAAGCTTGTGCCACTGGCCTGCTTTGGCGTAGAGAAGCGGATATATGAAATGACGAGAGGTTGGGTCATGAGTTACAATGCTGGCCTAGGTAGCCCATTATAAACCGAACCGCAAGCCGGCCGGCGTGCGCTGCGTGCAGCTGGCCGAGGACAATCGCTGCCTGATTTTCGGACGTCCCGAGCGGCCGGCATTTTGCGGCGGCCTGCAACCATCGCTGGAAATGTGCGGCGACAGCCGCGAACAGGCGATCCGCTGGCTCGATGCACTCGAACGCGCAACGGCGCCGTAAGCGTCAACCTGGTTCTTCGTCGTCCGCTTCGGATTCTCCCGGCATCAACAGGCGTGCCTTCTTTTTCTTCTTGACGGTCGTCGAGATTTCCTGCCCGGCCTTGGTGGCCGGCGGCGGCGCCACCGGGATCGGAAAGCCGAGAAAGACCATGATGAAAAACACCGGCAGCAGCAGGTAGAAGAGCGGACGCTTCCAGTTGAGCTTGTGTTTCATTATTGCCAATAGATGAGTTCGGCAACTGCCGCTTCAAGAGGCAGCCTGTCAATATCGTCAAGACTGGAAATCCGTAAATATTCTTTGTAAGAAATCTTGTCGTCGTGGTAACGTTATTTCTTCGCCCGTTTACCCGACCGCCATGCTTCGCCACGACCGCCTGCGCCTTGCCGTCCTTGCCTTGTTCCTGTTGATTTGCATGGCCCAGGCCGCCGCTGCCAGCCCCGCCAGCGCCGGCCGCCGTGCCGAACAGGCCTTCGTGCGCGGCGCGCCGGCGCCGGCCTGGATCCTGCCCGCGCCGCCGCTGCCGGCTCCGGTCGACGCCCCCTTCAGCGTGCGCCTGAACGACGTCCAGCTGCGTGTCGACGCCCAGCCCGCCACCTATGTGCACCGCGCCCTGGTGGCGCGCGACATCGGCTCGCTCGACAACGTCGCCAACCTGGAACTGAGCTTCCAGCCCGACTATGAGGTGCTGCAGCTGCACCGCCTGCGCGTGCACCGCGCCGGCCGCATCGAAGACCGGCTCGACGATGCCGACGTGCGCTTCCTGCAGCGCGAACGCGGGCTCGAACAGGGCATCTATTCCGGCCGCGTGACGGTGGCCATCGTGCTGCCCGACCTGCGCGTCGGCGACACCCTGGAAATCGAGTACACGACGGTCGGCGCGAATCCCGTGTTCGAGGGCCGCTACATGGAAGCCGCGCAGTGGGACGCGCCCTTCCCCGTCGCCTGGCGCCGCGTCGTGCTGGACACGCCGGAAGGCCGCCCGGTCGGCCACCGCCTGGTCGGCGCGGCCGCCGGCACGGCGCCGGCCATCAGCGAACAGCTACGCGGCGGGCGCCGCCTGCAGGTGTTCGAGGGCCGCAACCTGCCGGCCCTGCTGGGCGACCCGGGCACGCCGCGCGACGTCCAGGGCGCGCGCTGGCTGCAGTTTTCCGAATACGCCAGCTGGAGCGAGGTGAATGCCTGGGCGCTGCGCCTGTTCCAGGCCGGCGCCTCCGGCAAGGCCTTCGAGGCGGCGCTGGCGCCGGCGCGCGCCGCCCGCACGCCCGAGCAGGCCGCGGTGCGCGCGCTGGAATTCGTGCAGAACGAAATCCGCTACCTGTCGCTGTCGCTGGGCGAGAACTCGCACCGTCCGGCCCTGCCGGCCGAGGTGCTGGCGCGCCGCTACGGCGACTGCAAGGACAAGTCGCTGCTGCTGGTGACGATGCTGCGCGCGCTCGGCCTGGAAGCCGACCCGGTGCTGGTGCCGGTGGCCCTGCACAAGAACCTCGGCCAGTACCTGCCCAGCCCGATGCTGTTCGACCATGCCATCGTGCGCCTGAAGCTCGATGGCCGCAGCTGGTTCCTCGACCCGACGCGCCAGGGCCAGCACGGCCAATTGGCGCGCATGGGCCAGCCGCTGGCCGGCGCCGACGTGCTGGTGGCGCACGCCGGCGCCGCCGCGCTCGAGGCGATTCCCTACCCGGCCGAGCCCGAGCGCCAGCGCCGCAGCGAACAGGTGAGCCTGGCTGCGATGGACGCACCCGCCACCCTCGTCGTGCGCAGCGAATACACCGGCGCCGGTGCCGAGGCGCTGCGCGCCAGCTTTGCCATGGCGACCCAGGCCGAGCTGCGCAAGTCGGTCGAAGGCGCGATGGCCCGGCGCTATCCGGAAGCGCAGCTGAGCGGCGACGTCACCCTGCAGGACGACCGCGAGCGCAACGTGGCGGTGATCGAGTCGCGCTTCACGGTGCCGAACATGTTCAGCGAAAGCGCGGAAGGCTGGAGCGTCGACTACAGCGCCGTCAACATGGCCGACCTCTTGCTGCCGCCGGAGGGTGCCCGGCGCAGCGCGCCCCTCGCGGTGCCCGGTTACCCGTATGCGGTCGACTACGAGATGGCGCTGCTGCTGCCCGACAGCTTCGCGCTGCGCGAGGACAGCCACGGCAAGAAGGTAGACGACCCGGCCTTTGCCGGCACCCGCACCATCGCCACGGCGAAGCGCAACCTGGGCCTGAAGCTGCACCTGGACGTGCGCGCCGACCGCGTCGAGGCGGCGCGCGCGCTGGAGTTCGGGCGCAAGCTGCAATCCTGGGACACGCTGCGTTCCGGCTCGCTGAAAGTGTTCAAGTCCGACCTGCGCACGGCGCAGCAGGAACAAGGGCCGCCGAGCGAGGAAGCGCGCCTGCGCGCCGCCCTGGCCGGCCTCGACCTGGCCGTGCTGGACGCCGAACGTACCGGACGCGAACCGGGCCGCGCCCTGTGCGAACGCGCCCGCGTGCGCGCCCACCTGGGCCAGGCCAACGAGGCCATCAAGGATGCGCTGAAGGCGGTCAAGCTGCAGGAGCAGGACAACGACCTGCTGGCCTGCCGCGCCGAAGTCCAGCTGCTGGCCGGACGGGCACGCGCCGCCGAAGCCGACTACACGCGCATGATCGCACGCGGCCAGGCCGAACCGGCCACCTATTTCCAGCGCGGCCTGGCCAACCTCTACCTGAACCGCAACGCCCAGGCCGCGGCCGACTTCCGCGAGGCGCAGCGCGGCCTGGACGAAGGCGAACGCCTGAACGCCGCCGTCATGGGGGCCAGCCTGGGCGCCACCGTGACGCCGGCACCGCCCGAAGACGGCGACAACGCCTGGCTGCCGGTGGCGCTCGAGATGTTCGCCGGCAAGGTCACGCCCGAGCACCTGGTCAGCGAAGCCATGCGCGGACCGCGCGCCGGCGCCGATGCACGCCTGAGCGCCGCCTATTATTTTGCCGGCCGCTACCTGCAGCAAAAGAACCCGCTGAAGGCGCGCGCCTTTTTCCAGCGCGCCAGCGACAAGCGCGCCCTGGCCAGCATCTATTACCACCTGGCGCGGATCGAACTGGGCCGCCCCCAACCATAAGGAGTTTCCATGCCCAAGCTGCACCGTCTCGCCTGCCTCGTGTTCGCCCTCGCCGTGGCGCCGCTGCCGCTGGCGGCGGCGTCGGCAGCGCCGGCCTCGGCCAGGCTTCCCGCCGCAGGGTCCGGCTACACGGCCGACGTCGGCGCCTTCCTCGACTCGATGCACTGGTACGAGCGCGGCATCAAGGCGGCGCCGCGTCCGAGCGATCCTTTCGAGCGCGACTTCATGGCAGCCTTCCTGGCCGCGACGACGTCGAGCCAGTTCTACGCCAAGGCAACGCCGGTCTTCGCGCGCTACATCGACGCCAAGCAAGCCACCACGCTGGGCGCAATGGCGCGCAAGAAGCCGGTGCCGCTGGGGCAGCAGCAGGCCGCCCTGCAAGCCTACTGGGCCATGGACAAGCAGGCCGGGCCGGAACTGGGACGCGTGTGGAACGAACTGTCGAAGGAGTTCGGGCAGCGCATGCAGGCGCGCGCCACCGCCGAGATCCGGCGCGCAGTCACCGACCTGGCCGCGCACCGCGGCACCGGCTATACGGTCAAACTCAACAAGATCGGGCTGCCCTTCCTCGACCGCCTGGCCTGGCTGAGCGTGAACAACATCCTGCACCAGATGAACGCCTCGGACCTGATGGACCACTCATGCCAGTCGGCCGGCATCGAGACGGCCTTGCAGGCGCAAAAGCTGCTGGCGGAAAACGGCATCGCGGCGGCGCGCCAGACCCTCGACACCTGCCAGCAAGCGCTGGAAGCGATGGAAAAATCGAACGAGCTTGCCTTCAACCAGCTGCACCAGGACATCCTGGCGCTGAAGCTGCCGCAAGGCGTCGGCATGGCCGCTGAGCTCGACAAGAAGGCGCGCGAATTCTATGACTTCAGCCTGAAATACGGCGAACTGAGCCGCCAGTTGCTGGAAGCCCAGCGGCGCCTGGTGAGCCTGGTCGAAGCCAGGCGCGCCACCATCCAGATGGAAGGCGATGCCTTGATGTTCGAATCGAACGAGGATGTGATCGAGGCCAACCGCGCGGGCGGCGAGATCGCGTCCCTGGTGAAGGCGGTGAATGACCTGGTGTACCAGGAACGCCAGAAGAGCGTGCTGCGCGGTCTCGACCTGCACGACGGCATTACGGCGCCGGAAGCGGCGGCCGCACCGCCGGCGGAAGGCGCCTGAGCGTCGGAAAGGCGGGCCGGGCAGGCTTCAAGCCGCCCGTGGCCGCGCCTGCTGGATATGCGCGAACAGCGCGCCGAGCGTCATGCGCTCGTCCCAGATGTCTTCCAGCACGACGCCGAAGCGGTTGCGCAGGTCGCGCGCCAGGTTCTCGAACTCGACCGTGCCAGGCATCCATTTTGAAGGATGCACGGCGCGGTAGAGGCCGAGCAATTGGTCGTCGGGACGGAACTTCAGCATGTCGACATCGCGGAAGTCGAAGGCCGAGGTGAACACGGAGAGGAATTCGCGGATTTGCTTGTTCGACGCACGCGGAAAGGCGCGGCGCCAGGAACGGCCCTGGGAAGTGCGGCTACGCAGGGGGTTCGGCAGTTGTCCGAACGTCAGCGCCGACCAGGCGACGGCCAGCAGGACGAGGATCGCCAATATGCTCATTGGAAAACGGCAGCGTTACTCATGCGGACCAGTCTAGCACGATCAAACCGGCATGGCGCACATCGGCGCGCGAATTGTGCGGCTTGCTGAGCAAGCAATTTACGGTAATAAACAGGCAACATTCGCGCGATAAAATATCCCGGCCCGTTGTGGCCAACTCAGCGGCAAGAGGTCTGTCCGTGGTAAGCTTCGACGCCTTGTGAGCCGCCTCCGCTTATCCGCGCCTTTACTTCCCCACTCATCACTAGCAAACCTTCATGGATATCCTTCTCGCCGTCAAGGCGATCATCATGGGCCTGGTCGAGGGCTTCACCGAATTCCTGCCGATTTCCTCGACCGGCCACCTGATCCTCGCGGGCAGCCTGCTCAACTTTACTGGCGAGAAAGTCAAAGTCTTTGAAATCGCGATCCAGACCGGCGCCATGATGGCGGTGATCTGGGAATACCGCGCGCGCATCGGGCGTGTGCTGGGCGGCCTGTTTTCCGAGCGGCGCCAGCAGAAGTTCGTGATCAACCTGATCGTCGCCTTCCTGCCGGCCGCGCTCCTCGGCCTGGTCTTCAGTCGCGCCATCAAGGACGAGCTGTTCAAGCCGGTGCCGGTGGCGATGGCCTTCATCGTCGGCGCCTTCGTGATCCTGTGGGTCGAGCGCCGCCACAAGAACCTGCCGAAAGCAGCGCGCATCGAGACCGTCGACGACATGACCGTGCTCGACGCCCTGAAGGTCGGCTGCGCCCAGGCCTTTGCCCTGATCCCGGGCACCAGCCGCTCGGGCGCCACCATCATGGGCGGCATGCTGTTCGGCCTGTCGCGCAAGGCCGCCACCGAATTCTCGTTCTTCCTGGCGATCCCGACCCTGCTCGGCGCGACCGTGTATTCGGTGTACAAGGAACGCGCGCTGCTGTCGATGGCCGACCTGCCGATGTTCGGCATCGGCGGCCTGGCCGCCTTCGTGTCGGCCTTCCTGTGCGTGCGCTGGCTGCTGCGCTACATCAGCACCCACGACTTCACGATCTTCGCCTGGTACCGTATCGTGTTCGGCGTGATCGTCCTCGTCACCGCGCACTATGGCCTGGTGAACTGGGCGGAATAAACCCAGGAAACTCTTCATGTACACCGAGATCGAAGGCCAGGACACCGAAGCGCGCGCATTGCACGTGCTGCAGACTGTCTTCGGCTACCCCGCGTTCCGCGGAAACCAGGCCGACATCGTCCAGCATGTGGCCGATGGCGGCGACGCCCTGGTCCTGATGCCGACCGGCGGCGGCAAGTCGCTGTGCTACCAGATCCCGGCGCTGCTGAGGGACGGCGTGGGCGTGGTCGTCTCGCCGCTGATCGCGCTGATGCAGGACCAGGTCGATGCCCTGGAAGAAGTCGGCGTGCGCGCCGCTTTCTTGAATTCGACCCAGACCTTCGAAGAGACCATGCGCATCGAGCGCCTGGTGCGTACCGGCGAGATCGACCTGGTGTATGTGGCGCCCGAGCGCCTGATGACCCAGCGCTGCCTCGACCTGTTCCTCGATTCGCGCATCTCGCTGTTCGCCATCGACGAAGCCCACTGCGTGTCGCAATGGGGCCACGACTTCCGGCCCGAGTACATCCGCCTGTCGATCCTGCACGAGCAGTTTCCCGACGTGCCGCGCATCGCCCTCACGGCCACCGCCGACCAGCAGACCCGCGCCGAGATCGCCCAGCGCCTGCAGTTGGACGAGGCGCGCCAGTTCGTCTCCTCGTTCGACCGCCCGAACATCCGCTACGCCATCGTCGAAAAGACTAACGCCCGCAAGCAGTTGCTCGACTTCATCAGCGCCGAACACCCGGGCGACTCGGGCATCGTGTACTGCCTGTCGCGTAAAAAGGTCGAGGAAACCGCCGACTTCCTGAACGAGAACGGCATCCGCGCCATGGCCTACCATGCCGGCATGGAGCACAGCGTACGCGCCGGGAACCAGGCCCGCTTCCTGCGCGAAGAAAACATCGTGATGGTGGCGACCATCGCCTTCGGCATGGGCATCGACAAGCCGGACGTGCGTTTCGTCTGCCACCTCGACCTGCCGAAGAGCATCGAGGGCTATTACCAGGAAACCGGGCGCGCCGGCCGCGACGGCGCACCGGCCAGCGCCTGGATGGCCTATGGCTTGCAGGACGTGGTGCTGCAGCGCCGGATGATCGACGAATCCGAGGCCGACGAAACCTTCAAGCGCGTACTGTCGGTGAAGCTCGACGCCATGCTCGGGCTGTGCGAAACGCTCTCTTGCCGGCGCATGCGCCTGCTCGATTATTTCGGCGAACGCTCCGGCCCCTGCGGCAACTGCGATACCTGCCTGATTCCGCCGGTGAGTTTTGATGCCACGGTGCCGGTGCAGAAGCTGCTGTCGGCGATCTACCGCGTCGACCAGCGCTTCGCCGCCGGCCACGTGATCGACGTGCTGCGCGGTGTGCAGACCGACCGCATCAGCCAGTGGCACCACGATGCGCTGTCGGTGTATGGCATCGGCAACGACCGCAGCGAACAGGAATGGCGCGCCATCGTGCGCCAGGTGATCGCGCTCGGCCTGGTGGCGGTCGACCACGACGCCTACAGTTCATTGAAACTGACCGACGCCGCCCGCCCGGTGCTGAAGGGCGGGCAGAAGGTGCAGCTGCGCCAGTACCAGAAGCCCGTGAAGCCGAAGCGCAGCTTCGCTTCCTCGAAAGGCTACGAAGAGCTGGAGCTGTCGAAGTCCGAACAGGCGATCTTCGACCGCCTGCGTTCCTGGCGCATGGGCGCGGCGCGCGAGCACGGCGTGCCGGCCTACGTGGTGTTCCAGGACGCGACCCTGCGCGAAATCGCCAAGGTCAAGCCGACCTCGCTGCAGGAACTGCGCGGCGTGTCCGGCGTCGGCGAGAAAAAACTGGTTTCCTACGGCGACGACATCGTCGGTATCATCAACGAGATGCTGTAGCAGTAGCCGCGGCACGATTCAACCATAGCTTATCCAACATGCAGATCGAATCCTCTACCGCCCCCTCCCCTGCCCATGCGGTCCCGGCGAACGCCGCCAGCCTGCAGACCTTCGTCTTCGCGCTGTTCTTCATTTTTGGCGGCATCACCAGCCTGAACGACGTCATCATTCCCAAGCTGAAGGACTTGTTCACGCTTAGCTACGCGCAGGCGATGCTGGTGCAGTCGGCTTTCTTCGCCGCCTACTTCATCATCTCGATCCCGGCCGCCGCCATCGTGCGCCGCATCGGCTACATGCGCACCGCGGTGGTGGGCTTGCTGACCATGACGGCGGGATGCCTGCTGTTCATTCCGGCCTCGTCCTCTGGCGTGTTCGCCACCTTCCTGGTCGCACTGTTCGTGCTGGCCTCGGGCATCACCATCGTGCAGGTGGTGGCCAACCCGCTGATCTCGCTGCTCGGCGCGCCGCAGACGGCGCACAGCCGCCTGACCTTTGCCCAGGCCTTCAACTCGCTCGGCACCACGGTGTTCCCTTACGTGGGCGCGATCCTGATCCTGGGGTCGCTGGCGACAATCGATGCGAGCACCTTGACCGGCGCGGCGCTCGACGCCTACCGCGCCGAGGAAACGCGGGTGGTGGTGCAGACCTATATCGGCCTGGCGATCGCGCTGGTGATCGTGGCGGCCCTGGTCTGGCACAACCGCAAGAAGCTGGTGGAGACGCCGGCGCCGAAGGTCAGCATCCTGAAGGCCTTCGAGCTGCTGAAGCAGCCGCGCTTTGCCTTCGGGGCGGCCTGCATCTTCCTGTATGTGGGCGCGGAAGTGGCGGTCGGCTCGGTGATCGTGAACTACCTGATGGAATCCAACGTGCTGGGACTGAGCGCGGAAGCGGCCGGCAAGCACGTGCCGCTGTACTGGGGCGGCGCCATGGTCGGCCGCTTCATCGGCGCGGCTCTGCTGCGCATGTTCTCGCCGGGGAAGGTACTGGCCTGCGCGGCGAGCATGACGATCCTGCTGCTCCTGGTGTCTGCGAACACGACCGGCATGGTGTCGGGCTGGTCGCTGCTGGCGGTGGGACTGTTCAATTCGATCATGTTCCCGACCATCTTCTCGCTGGCCTGCGAAGGGCTGGGGGAGCGTGCGGCGGAAGGCTCGGGGCTGATCTGCGTGGCGATTGTCGGCGGCGCGATCGTGCCCTTGATGACCGGGCACGCGGCCGACCTGGTGGGCCTGAAGATGGCGCTGATCGTGCCGGCCGTTTGCTATGCGATCATCGTGTGCTTCGGGATCTTCGCCCGCCGGCCACGCGTGGTTTAATTTGTAGGGTGGACGGGAAACCCGTCCACCCTACACAACATCGCCAGCAATCAGCGCTTGGTGAACACCAGATCCCACACACCATGGCCGAGTTTCAGGCCACGGTTCTCGAACTTGGTCAGCGGCCGGTACGCCGGCTGCGGCGCATAGCCCTCGGCGGTATTCGCCAGCTGCTCCTCGGCGCCCAGCACCTCCAGCATCTGCACCGCGTAGTCTTCCCAGTCGGTCGCCAGGTGGATGTAGCCGCCGGTTTCCAGCTTCTGGCACAGCAGCTTGACGAACGGCGCCTGGATCAGGCGGCGCTTGTTGTGGCGCGCCTTGTGCCATGGGTCCGGGAAGAACACGTGCACGCCGGCCAGCGAAGCGTCCGGGATCATGTGGTTCAGCACCTCGAACACGTCGTGCTGGACCAGGCGCAGGTTGGTGATCGACTGCTCGCCGATCTGCTTGAGCAGGCTGCCCACGCCCGGCGTGTGCACTTCGACACCGATGAAATCCTTTTCCGGCATCAGGCGCGCAATATGCGCCGTGGTGTCGCCCATGCCGAAGCCGATCTCCAGGACGACCGGCGCCTTGCGGCCGAAGGCGGCTTCATAGTCGAGCAGTTCCTTCTTGTACTCGACCAAAAATTGCGGCCCGAATTCCTCGAAGGCGCGTGCCTGCCCCGTCGACAGCCTGCCGGCGCGCGTGACGAAACTGCGGATGCGGTGTTCGGTAGGGTCGTACAGCATCGTACGGGCTGGGCCGTTGCTTGGCTTTTCTTCGGACATGGGAATTTGGGTAGGAGGACAGAAACGGCGCACATTATAGCCTACCGACCTGCCGTCATTACCGCCACAACATGTTCATGGAACTGTTGCTGCGCCGCATAGTCGTGTGATCATAAAGACAATTTGCGCGATAATATTTCTCCCGTCCAGCACCTTTCGAGGCCATGATGCATTCGACCAAACACCCGATCGCGATCGAAGACAACGTCGCCACTTTCCAGCTCACCTCTTTCCATTACGGCCAGCCCGGCATCGGCAAGAAGGTGTACATCCAGGCCTCGCTGCACGCCGACGAAGTACCGGCCATGCTGGTCGCCCATTTCCTGCGCCAGGAACTCGACCGCCTCGAAGCCGAAGGCCGCATCCAGGGTGAAATCATCCTGGTGCCGGCGGCCAACCCGATCGGCCTGTCGCAAACCATCCACGGCACGCCTTTCGGCCGCTACGATCTGTCGACCGGCGTGAATTTCAACCGCGCCTACAAGCACGTGGCGCAAGACCTGAAACAATCGCTGGAAGGCAAGCTGGGCCAGGATGCCGAGGCCAACGTTGCCCTGATCCGCGAGCACGCACGCAGCTCGCTCGCCGAATGGGCGCCATCGACCGCCGGCGGCGTGCTGAAGAAAGCCCTGCTGTCGATGGCGATCGACGCCGACATCATGCTCGACCTGCACTGCGACAACGAATCGGTGCTGCACATGTACGCCGGCGAACCGCTGGCCGAGTCCGCTCAGCCGCTGGCCGCGCTGATGGGCGCCCACGCCGTGCTGCTGGCGCGAGAGTCGGGCGGCGAACCCTTCGACGAAGCCTGCAGCCGCCTGTGGTGGGACCTGGCCGAACACTTCGGCCCGGACGTTGCCATTCCGCCGGCCTGCGTCGCCATCACCGTCGAATTGCGCGGCGAAAGCGATGTGCGCTACGACCTGGCACAGCCGGATGCGCAAGCCCTGCTGCAATACCTGGCGCGTGCCGGCGTGCTCGACATGCCGCTGGAACCTTTGCCTGAGCCGATTTGCAAGCCGACGCCGCTCGATGCCGTCGAACCCTTGTTTGCGCCGCACTCGGGCGTACTGGTGTTCCTGAAACAGCTCGGCGACCGGGTGCAGGCCGACGAAACCGTGGCCGAGATCGTCAACCCGGTGACGGGCAAGGTAACGCCGGTGAAACCGACACGCGCCGGCGTCTTCTTTGCCAGCACGGCCCACCGCCACTTGCTGCGCGGCATGCACGTTTGCAAGATCGCCGGCGACACAGGCTTCCGCACCGGCAGCCTGCTCAGCCAGTAGACGAGGTGTGCTGGTGCTGGCGCGGCAGCGGCCGCATGCGCAGGCGCGCGATGAACATGGCCGCCAGCGCCAGCAGGCCGATTGCCGGCAAGACCCAGGCTTGCGGGGAGCGCAGCTCCATCAGGGTGGCGCCGCTGACCGCGCACCACAGCAGCGGCACGATCCACAGGAACCAGGGCGCGCGCCACAGCAGCAGCATGCCGAGCGTGGCGGCCACGGTCGGGTCGGGCGCGATGCCGAACACTTCCGCCTGTTGCCAGGGACGCCCGTCGAAAGCAGCCAACAGCGGATACAGCAGCAAGCCCGCCAGCACCAGCGCAAACGCCAGGCCGCCCAGCGGACCGCGCCAGGAGGCGATGGCCGGTGCACGCCGGTGCGTGGCCAGCCAGCACAGCAGCACGGTCTGCAGCGCGAAGCCCATTGCGAAATATGGCGCGGCCAGGTTGATGCCGGCATAGCGCTGGGCGTGGTAGGTCCAGGCCACCCACAGCCAGCAGACGGCCAGCAGCGCCGCCGCCAGGCGCCCGGCCTTGCCCGCGCCGCGCAGGATGGCGGCCACCAGCGTCAGTCCGACCAGGGTGGCGATCAGGTGCGCCGGCCACACCGCTTCGTTCAGCAGCGCGAACAGGCGGAAATAGGTCGGCTTCGAAAACATCAGCAGGTCCGACAGGGTATACGTCCACCATTCGCTCATGTCGGTGTCTCTATGTCAGCTTTTGCACGTCGGCGACGATGCGCCGGCGCAGGTTCTGGTCCGGCATCGGCCCGCGCGCGGCCAGCATGTTCTCAAGTGCGTGGCGCGGGTTCGAGGTAGCGGGAATCGCGCAGGTAACGTCCGGGTGCGAGACGATGAACTTGAGCAGGATCTGCGCCCAGCTGGTGCAGCCGATTTCCGCCGCCCAGCCCGGCAAGGGCTTGCCCGCCAGGCTCTGCGTCAAATCGCCCTGGCGGAAAGGCCGGTTGACGATCACGGCGATGCGCCGCTCGCGCGCCAGCGGCAGGATGCGGTTTTCCACTTCGCGGTCGAGCACGTTGTAGCTGACCTGCACGAAGTCGAGCGGCTGGCTTTCCATCAGCTTGACGATCTCGCCGTGGCGCCGCCCTTCCGAGGTGGTGATGCCGACGTAGCGCAGGCGATTCGTCGCCTTCATGCGCAGCAGTAGCGGCAGGTGCTCGTCCCAGGCCAGCAGGTTATGCACTTGCAGCAGGTCGAAGCGCGGGATGCGCCACAGCTTGCGCGAGGTCTCGATCTGGCCCGGACCGCCGCTGCTGGTCCAGACCTTGTCGGCGGCGAACAGCGGTTTCGGGTGCCCGAGCCGGGCGAGCGCATCGCCGATCACCGACTGGGCCGAGCCGTACATGGGAGACGAATCGATCAGGCGGCCGCCGGCGGCGAAAAAGGCCTTCACGACCTCGGTGCAGGCGGCACGCGCCTGGGCATCGTTGCCGACATTAAAGGTAATCCAGCTGCCCAGGCCGACGACCGGAAGCTGTTCGCCGGACGAGGGAATCGGGCGCGTGAGGACCGGCGACTGCAGGGGCGACTTCGGGGGCGGCTGCTGCGCCAGCAATGGTGGAGCGAGCGCACAGCCGCCGGCGGCAAGCATGGCTTGCAACAGGCGCCTGCGTTCGAAAGACGGCAATGACATGGCTCGCTCCGGCAAGGTTCGGTATGGACCAGCAGAGCTGTCATGTCATCACAATTCATTCACGCGCTCAAGGGGCGCACGCTTAGGGCAAGCTGAACGGCCTCTCCGCGGCAGCTCCACTAGAATAGTAAAAAATCATCGTTTGGGCCTGGCCCAGCTTGACCGAAAGGCTTACGCATGGACACCACTTCTCTTCCGCAGTCCTTGATGCTCAGGATACGTTTCAAGGGCAAGTCGCCGGCAGTCCAGCCGCGCATGATTGCAGACCCGGGCCTGGCCGAAGCCAGCGTCCTGGCGCCGCGCCAGAGGCAGATGCTGACGATCGCCGGTAGCCACCCGGGTGTCCGCTTCGTCGGCACGGAAGGCGGCAGCCGCGATTCCAGCATGGCGCTGACGCGGTCGAGGTGTGCACTGCAAGGATTGCCTAACGGCGTATTCTTCGGTCCGGCCCACAGCGGTTTCCACCGAAGCACGGATTGGCTGCGCCAGAAGGCGAGGTGATGAAGCGGTAATGGAGCGGGTGAAGGGAATCGAACCCTCGTATGAAGTTGGGTAAGGAGAACGCCTCACGGCGCCCCCCTCCCCTAAGAACCGTACGTGCAAGTTTCCCCGCATACGGCTCAAGCAATCCGTCAGCACCCCTTGAACATGGAGATGCCGGCAGGACCGTTTTTCTCGTTGGCGTGATGCTGCCTGTGACAGTCAGGATGCAGTAGTACCAGGTTGGTCAGCTTGTCTGATCCACGTTCGGATCGCTTGACGATATGGTGCAGATGCCACCCTGTCTCGCGTGTAATCTTCCGATCGCATACCTGACAAAGACCTTCTTGCCACCACCACAGCCATCGCAACTTGCGGCGTCCCTCGAGAGTTCTTTCCATGCGCTGGGCAAGCCGTTTGGAGAAGTACTCGTCATGCTGAGGGTCGTAAGGATTCGCCTCGCTTCTTATCTTGACGTGATTGTGCAGCTTGTAATCACCCAAGACCGGCAGCAACTTGTCCTTGTCCGCAAAACGCCATTGGCGTCCCTTGATACACCTGAAGTAGCGCTGCTTGATCCACCGCTTTCCTTTGGTGGGATGGCGTCTGCACGCCCAGCGCCACAACGCTTGCCAGATTTGATGGTCGCACTTTGCAAACACCCGGGTTGCGTTCTGACTTCGATGATAGTTGGCCCATCCCCTGATGATGGGGGTGAGTTCTTCGATCACCTGTATCTGAGCCACAGCCTTTCTCGACCTCAGCAGGTCGCGGATCTTGTCGAGGAATGCCTTCTGATTCTTCTTCGACGGCTGTACCAGCAAGCCGCAGTCGAAGTAACGGACATTCCAACCCAGGAAGTCGATCCCCTCTGTCACGTGGGTGATTTTGGTTTTCGTCTTCGAGAGGACCAGCCCTCTGGCAGCAAGGAATTTCTCTACCAAAGGTCTGACCACATCCTCCAGCAGCTCTCGCGAGCTTCCGGTAATGATGAAGTCATCCGCGTACCGGACCAGGTTGACCTTTGCAGCCCTTGCTGACCTCACTGTTGGGAACAGGTCGGCCAACGCTTTCTGCAGACCATCCAGGGCCAAGTTTGCCAGCACCGGGGAAATAATACCTCCCTGCGGCGTACCTGCTTGGGTCGAAAACATGCGTCCTGACTCGATGAATCCTGATTTCAGCCACTTCTTTAAGATCGCTTTGTCCATGCAGACATTGGCGATCAGCCAGTCATGATTGATGTTGTCGAAACACCCTTTGATGTCTCCTTCAAGAATCCATTTTGGAGACGCTTCCCGACCTGCTGCGTTTCGTACCTGCTGCACCGCATCGGTCGTCGAGCGCTCGCGACGGAACCCATAAGAGTCCAAATCTCCGGTTGTTTCAGCGACAGGATCCAGCGCCAGCAGATGTAGCGCTTGCATTGCCCGATCACGCATGGTTGGAATGCCCAGGGGACGCTTCTCACCATTGGCTTTCGGGATATAGATGCGACGTAATGGTAGAGGCTTGTATCTCTTGCTGCCGAGACCGTTCAGCGCTTGCCACTTCTCTTCCGGGGTGCTCCAGGTTTGCGAATCCACACCAGGAGTTTTTCGGCCACGATTCTCCGTCACCCGCCTCACAGCCAGAGCTTTCGCTCCAAAGGATTTGGTCAGGAGTCTCTGCAGGGAGCGAACCTTCCGCCATTCACCTGCTTTTACTGCCTTCGCAATGCGTGCCTGTATCCTCGCGACAGCCTGATAAACCTTGACCCAACCGATGTCGTGCCAGGTTTGCCAGCCTGTG
>DAMABW010000021.1:0-15125 GCA_031999925.1 Massilia sp.
AGCCAGGGTGGCGCGCACCGCCGAGGACGAGATGCGCTGTTCGCCTTCACGCACCGTGGGCAGGGTCTCGACCTGGAAGCCGTAGCGTTTTCCGGCTTCGACCAGCATCGCGACATTACCGGCGCGCTTGGCGCCGTAGCAGAAGTCGTCGCCGACCATCAGCCATTTCACGTGCAGGCCTTCGACCAGCACGCGCTCGGTGAATTCCTGCGGCGACATGGCGGCGAAGTGCTCGTTGAAGTGCTCGACGATGACGCGGTCGATGCCGCCGTGTTCCAGCGCTTCGAGCTTGTCGCGCAGGTTGGCGATGCGGGCCGGGGCGCGGCTCAGGTCGTTTGCGCGGCGCGCGAAGTATTCGCGCGGATGCGGCTCGAAGGTCATCACGGCCGCTTCGAGGCCGAGCGTGTCGGCAGCCGCCCGCACGCGTGCGAGCAACGCCTGGTGTCCGCGGTGGACACCGTCGAAGTTGCCGATCGTGAGGGCGCAGGGTGCGCGCGCCTGGTCATTGGGAAGTCCGCGAAATACCTTCATTGGTTCCAGAGTGCCATGCTCGCCCGTCAATCCGGGGTGAAATACCTGATTATACGGTATCGGCTTGTTGCATAGCGGAAGAGGGCGGGGAGGGAGGGATGTACGAGGCCGTCAGCCTTGTCGGAATGTGTTCTCTGCGTTGGCTCAAACCGTAAGGAGTGCCACCGTACGGGTAACGCCAGCAGATTGGCGGGCGCCACGGGCTTGCATGCTGTTCGACGTCGACCCGCAAAAAAAACGCCGCCCCGAAGGGCGGCGCTTTCACGCATCGAAGCAGTCGACCGATCAAGCCAGCGGCTTGTTGATCGCCATGATCCAGTAGCGTGCCAAGTCGGCGGTGCCGTCCTTGCCTGCCACGGTTTTCAGGGTGCTGATGGCTTGCTGCTTCTTGCCGGCGGCGGCGTAGGCTTCGCCCAGGCGCAGCTTGGCTTCGTCAGCGTACTTCAGGCCACCTGCCTTGATGGCGTTTTCCATCATCTTCAGGCCCTTGTCGGCCTGGCCCGACTGCACCAGGCTGTAGCCGAGGCCCACCAGGTTGTCGTTGTCCTTGGCAGCCGTGTATTCGGCTTCCAGGGCAGCAACGCCCTTGTTCTGCTCGGCCAGGGTCTTCTCGGCCAGGTCCTTCAGGCGCTGGTGACGGGCTGCGTCAGGGCCGGTGCCCAGGGCGCCGCTCTTGTAGCCCTTGTCGATGATCTTGATGGCTTCGGCCGGCGCCTTGGCCTGCAACACGAGCTGGGCCATTTCCATGTACTCGCTCGGCTTCTTCAGCAGGTTGTTCGCCAGCTTCAGGCGGTAGACGTCGACGGCCAGGCGGCCCGAGAAGCCAGGTTTGCCCTGGACGCGGTTCAGCAGGTCGTTCCAGTACTGGGCCTTCGGATAGCTGGCGGCCGGTTTCTCGATGGTGTTGACGTAGCCGACCTTGTCGTTCTTCTTCAGCTGGATGTTGGCCAGCATGCCGAGCATGTCTTCGTTCATGCGGCCCGATTTCTCGGCGGCGCGCAGCTCGGATTCCAGGGCGGCGACATTGCCCTGTTTGTAATAGTTCTGCAGCAGGTAGGCACGCAGTTTCGGATCGTCGCGGTCCTTCAGCTGGCGCTGGATGGCTTCGTTGGCCTTGTTCAGGTCGCCGCCGCGCATGTAGATGCCGATCAGGCCTTCCGAGAACTGGCTGCGTTCGCCAGCCGACAGCTTGCCGGAAGCGATCAGGGCTTCGAAGGATTTGGCGGCGGTGTCATAGTCGCCGGCCGACGAGGCTGCCGAGGCACGGACGCGCTCGATCAGGAAGCTTTCGTTGGCGGTCTTGTTGGACACCTTGTCCGCTTCGCGCAGTTTTGCCAGGGCGTCCTTGTGCTTGCCCTGTTTCATCAGCGCCTGGGCTGCCTGCAGTGGCTTGCCGATCTCGGCGCGTACGGCTTCTGCCGCGTGGGCAGGGGCCAGGCCAATGACGGGAGTTGCTGCGGTGAAGCCGAGGGCGGCCAGTGCGAGGCCGAGGTGTGCGAGACGGAATTTGCTCATGTGTCGAAAATCCTCTTTGAAAATGGACACGGCAGGGAAACCCTGCCGTGTTGGTCAAACCTGGTGCGGTTACTGGAACTGCTCGTTACCGACCATGCCGATCTTGGTGACGCCGAGACGCTGGGCGGTAGCCATGACACCGGCAACAACCTTGTACTCGACCAGCTTGTTCGGACGCAGGTGCACTTCCGGCTGGTTGGGTTGGGCTGCCACTTCATTCATCTTGGCTTCCAGGGTCGCGCGGTCAGGAATGGCTTGGCCATCCCACAGAACGGTACCGTCGAAGTCGACGTCGATGGTCACGACGCGCGGTTCTTCAGTCTGCGGCGGCGGGGTGCCGACCGGCATGTTCAGATTGACCGAGTGGTTTTGCTTCGGAATCGTGATGATCAACATGATAATCAAGACCAACAGAACGTCGATCAAGGGGGTCATGTTCATTTCCATCATCGGTTCCGGATCAGCTCCTTTGGCGGAGCCTGAACCTACGTTCATACCCATGGTGTTTCCTTTTCAAATGTTGGGGAGTTCGTGAACCGGACCGGAGTCCGGTTCACCAGGCGCCGTATCAGCCGCCCTTGTCAGGTGGTTCGATAACGAAACCGACCTTTTGCACCCCAGCACGCTGTGCCGTGTAGATGACCCGGCCAATCGATTCGTATCGAGTGGTCTGGTCGCCACGCACCTTCACTGCAGGTTGCGGCACTTTCACCGACTGCTCCGCGAGGAACTTGAACAGCTCGTCCGTATTCGCGATGCGGGTCTGGTTCCAGTACATCTCGCCGTCTTTGTTGACGGTGATGTTGATATCTTCCGGCGCGGTCTTGGTGACCTGGTTGGTTTCCGCCGGCAGATTCACTTTTTGCAGCTGCAGGACCACCGGGCTGGTGATCAAGAAGATGATCAGAAGAACCAACATGATGTCGACGAGCGGCGTCGTGTTGATTTCTGACATCACGGCATCATCATCTCCGGAATCGGAGCCGACACTCATTGCCATAATTTATCCAATCTTGTTAGACGGACCGGTATTAGCCGATCTTCTTGGCCGACGCAGCAGCGCGTGCGGCTTCCGAGGTGTTCATCGCGCCCGAGATCAGGACCGAGTGCACGTCGGCGCTGAACGAACGGATGTCTTCCATTGCCGACTTGTTGCGGCGGACCAGCCAGTTGTAGCCCAGAACGGCAGGAACTGCAACGAACAGACCGAAGGCGGTCATGATCAGTGCTTCACCCACAGGACCTGCAACCTTGTCGATCGACGCGTTACCCGACATACCGATGTTGGTCAGCGCGTTGTAGATGCCCCAGACGGTACCGAACAGACCGATGAACGGCGAGGTCGAACCGACGGTTGCCAGGAACGACAGGCCGACTTGCAGACGCGACTGGACGCGGTCCACTGCGCGCTGGATCTGCATGGTCACCCAGGTCGACAGGTCGATCTGCTCGAGCAGGGCGCCGTCGTGGTGCTGGGTTGCCTTGGTGCCGGTTTCAGCGATGAAGCGGAATGGCGAACCTTCTTTCAGCGCGGCCGAACCGGCAGCGATCGAGTTGGCTTTCCAGAACTTCGACGAAGTTTCCTTCGACTGGCGCATGATCTTCGACTGGTCGATCAGCTTGGTGATGATGATGTACCACGAACCCATCGACATCAGCGACAGGATGATGATGGTGCCCTTGTTGACGAAGTCGCCTTCTTCCCACATGGCCTGGAAGCCGTACGGGTTGTGGACTTCTTCTTTTTCGCCGGCAGCAGCGGCCGGAGCGGCTGCGTCGCCAGCAGGAGCGGCGGCTGCGTCAGCGGCCGGAGCTGCTGCTGCATCTGCCGGGGCGGTTGCCGCCGGGGCTTCTGCGCCTGCAGCCGGTGCGTCAGCGAAGGCCGGTGCCGAGACCAGGGCCGATGCCGCCGTAACCGAGAACAGGACAGCCGCCAGAACAGCGGACAAACGGGTATTCTTAAACATGCTTCCTCCAGAAATATAAAATAGACAGTTCGCTGATCAGATGACAACGAAAATCATAATGTGAGACGGTGAGCTGTCTCGGTTTATTGGTCCAGCGACCAGACGTACTGAACTGGAGCCCATGCCTGCGTCGGTTGACCGTTGACGACGGCCGGTTTGAAGCGGCACTTGCCAATGGCTGCCTGAGCGGCCCTGTCCAGATCACGCGAACCGCTCGATTTCGTGACCTTGGAGTCGATTGCGCGGCCATCCACACCGATCAGGAACGAAAGCGTCGTCGTACCTTCTTCTTCGTTACGTGCTGCCGACTTCGGATACTCTGGCTTGGCGCAGCTGCTGAAGTCCGCGACTGCCGGGGTGCTGACCGGAGCCGGTGCCGGACCCGGAGGGGCGGCCGGCGGTGCCGGAGGTGCCGGTGGCGCCAGGTTGGTCGTCGGTGGCGGCGTGTTCGTCGCGGCTGCAATGGTGTTTTGCGGCGGCGGCGGTTGCTGCACCTGGACCTCGACCGGCGGAATGAATGGAGGCGGTGGAGCCTTCATTTCCGGCGGCGGCGGCGGCGGCGGGGTTTCCGGTGGTGGAGGCGGCTTCACCTCTTCGATCAGCTTGGTTTCCACTGCTTCCTGCACCTTCGTGATCACCTTCGTACCGAGACCATTGATGATCCCCCAGGCGACCAGGACGTGCAACAGGACCACAATGGTGATACCAGTTAGATTCTTCCCCGGTTCCTTATCATGTGAAAAATTCATGCCTGCTTTCTCCAATACCAACTCTTTTTGTTGCTACTAAACCCACAAAACACGACGAAAAGACAAGGCCGCATCCGGGACATCGGCGAATTATACCTACGAATTCTTTTTTGCACAGGTATTTTTGAGGCCCCGAAACGCACGTAAATGCCTGTAAAAACAAGCAATACAGCTCATCCGAACGCACCCCCGCTGTGCAAAAAAGCGCACTGAAATACTAGCAAAAATTATAACTTTGTAGCTTGTTGTCGTACCAACTGTAGAACATGTGGAAAGACCAGCACTTTTACCGAATTATGCACGCCGAATTTGCCACATAGCAAATATCATATAGTGCAATGCTGAGCTTTTTGCAAACTATAGCCAGTTTCACCAAAGTGGGGCGTGCGTTAGGTAACACAGCAGTGGCGTGCGCGGGGCGTGGAGATGAGCCTGGATAATGTCGATACAACTTTTTGATATGGCTCAGAAGAAGAGTTGCTAAAAGGCACGTTTTAGGGCAAAACCTGCCTTTTCCTGACGATCTGCTGTCGTCCGCAGCCGTTTGTCAGCGGCTGCGCTTTTCGCGCCGGCAATCGAGGAAGCTGACCACGTGGCCGGTGCTGTCCACGGTTTCCAGGCGCACGTCGAAACCCCAGAGGCGGGCCACGTGTTTCAGCACTTCCTGGGCCTGGCCGTTCAGCGGACGCCGCTGGAACTGGGTATGGCGCAGGGTCAGGGCGCGGTCGTCGCGGGTATTCACCTGCCAGACCTGGATGTTCGGCTCGCGGTTGCCGATATTGTATTGCTCGGCCAACTGCTGGCGCACATAGCGATAGCCGGCCTCGTCGTGGATGGCGGAGATGGTCAGCTTGTCGCTGCGGTCGTCGTCGAGCACGGCGAAGAAGTGGAAATCGCGGATCAGCTTGGGCGAGAGGTACTGGGCAATGAAGCTTTCGTCCTTGAAGTTGCGCATCGCGAAGTCCAGGGTCTTGCGCCAGTCGCTGCCGGCGATGTCCGGGAACCAGCTGCGGTCTTCATCGGTCGGGTTTTCGCAGATGCGGCGGATGTCGCTCATCATCGCGAAGCCCAGCGCATATGGATTGATACCTGAATAGTAGGGGCTGGTGGCCGGCGGCTGGTAGACCACGTTGGTATGGCTTTGCAGGAATTCGAGCATGAAGCCGTCGCCGACGATCCCCTCTTTATATAGTTGCTGCAAAATCGTGTAGTGCCAGAAGGTGGCCCAGCCCTCGTTCATGACCTGGGTCTGGCGTTGCGGATAGAAGTATTGCGAGATCTTGCGCGTGATACGCACCAGTTCGCGCTGCCAGGGTTCCAGCAACGGCGCGTACTTCTCGATGAAGTACAGCAGGTTTTCCTCGGGTTCGAGCGGGAAGCGCGGCGGCGGGGCGTTGCGTTCTTCCTCCTCGCGCCGCGGCACCGTGCGCCACAGGGCGTTCACCTGCGACTGGGCGTACTCTTCGCGCTCCTTCTGGCGTGCCGCTTCCTGGGCCACCGACAATTTCGCCGGGCGCTTGTAGCGGTCGACGCCATAGTTCTGGATCGCGTGGCAGGAGTCGAGCAAATCTTCCACGGCATCGATGCCGTAGCGCTGCTCGCATTCGGCGATGTAGTTCTTGGCAAACACCATGTAGTCGACGATGGCCTCGGCATCGGTCCAGGTGCGGAACAGGTAATTGCCCTTGAAGAAGGAGTTATGACCGTAGGCGGCATGGGCGATCACCAGCGCCTGCATGGTCAGGCTGTTTTCCTCCATCAGGTAGGCAATGCAGGGATCCGAGTTGATGACGATTTCGTAGGCCAGGCCCATTTGCCCGCGTTTGTAACTTTTCTCGGTCGTGAGGAAGTGCTTGCCGAAGGACCAGTGGTTATAAGACACCGGCATGCCGACCGAGGTATAGGCATCCATCATCTGCTCGGCGGTGATGATCTCGAGCTGGTTCGGGTAGGTGTCGAGGCCGAACTGCTGCGCGACCCGGCGGATTTCTTCGTGCGCCTGTTCGATCAGGTCGAAGGTCCACTCCGACTGTTCGGGCAGGGCGCGCGGATTCTTGGTGCGATCGTCTGGCATAAGGTGCCTTCTATATCTATATAGTAGTGCTCACTTCGGCTGCTTCTTGAACAGTTCGCGGAAGACCGGATAGATGTCGGCTGGCGTCACGATCTTCTGCATGGCGAAATTGGCATGGTGGGCCGCCACCTCGGTATATTGCTCCCACAAATTCTGGGGCGGACCGTCGGTGATTTCGACATAGGTGTAGTACTGGACCTTGGGCATGATGCCGTTGGTCAGCAGTTGCTTGCACAGCACGGAATCGTTGTCCCAGTTGTCGCCGTCCGATGCCTGGGCCACGTAGGTGTTCCAGTCGGCAGTGCCATAGCGCTCGCCGATCACCTTTTGCAGCAGGTGCAGGGCCGAGGACACGACGGTGCCACCGGATTCGCGCGAGTGGAAGAATTCGTCCTCGTCGACTTCGGCCGCGGCCGTGTGGTGGCGGATGAAGACGACGTCGATGCGTTCGTAGACGCGCTTCAGGAACAGGTACAGCAGGATGAAGAAGCGCTTGGCCGTGTCCTTGCGCGTTTCGTCCATCGAACCCGAGACGTCCATGATGCAGAACATCACCGCCTGGGTGCTGGGTTTCGGCACCTTGATGCGGTTGCTGTAGCGCAGGTCGAAGGGATCGATGAAGGGAATCGCGTTGATGCGCGTGTGGTAGTGGTGGATCTGGCGCCGCAGTTCGATCACGCGCGGGTCGTCCTCGGGCACTTCCTGCTCGTGCAGCGCTTGCAGTTCCGCCTTGGCGCGATCGAGTTCGCGCCGGCTCGGGCCGCCCACGGCAATGCGCCGGCCGAGGGCGCCGCGCAGCGAGCGCAGCACGTGGATGTTCGAGGGCGTGCCAGACACGTTGTAGCCGGCGCGCTGGGTCTTGAAGTCGATGGTCTGGGTCAGCTGGGTCTTGACCATGTTCGGTAGTTCAAGATCCTCGAAGAAGTAGTTCATGAATTCTTCGCGCGAGAGCTCGAAGATGAAGTCGTCCTCGACCGTTTGCTCGCTGTTGCCGGCGCGCCCGCGCCCGGACCCGCCGCCGCCGCTGCGTGGGCGGTTGAACTGGTCGCCTTTCTGGTATTCGGTGTTGCCGGGGTTGACGGTTTCCCACACGCCGCCGTGGGCGTGGCCGAAGTGGGGTTCGTTGACGTCCTTGACCGGGATCGAGACCTTTTCGCCGTTCTCGATATCGGTGATCGAGCGGCCCTTGATGGCGCGCCCGACCGCATCCTTGATTTGCGCCTTGTAGCGGCGCAGGAAGCGTTCGCGGTTGACGGCGGACTTGTTCTTGCCCTGCAAGCGTCGGTCGATGAGGTAAGTCAAAACATGCCTCCTGCTGAAATTCGGGGCGGGCCGGCAGCCGTGTCAACGCCTGCGCGGCACCCCTATCTTAATCCTCCGTGTGCGCATGAGGGGTGCGCACGGCTGGCAGGGTCGTCAAAAATGCGCACACCGGGCCTGGAGATGCTAGCCGGCAGCGCCTCGACCTTCCTTCACGAAACAGGCGCCAGAGGCGGGCACCCGTTTCGTCATGCCATCACGAGGATTTCCGCACGCGCAGATACCATTCGCACAGCAGGCGTACTTGCTTGGCCGTGTAGCCCTTTTCGACCATGCGCGCCACGAAGTCGGCGTGCTTGGTCGCGTCCTCGGCGCTGGCCTTGGCATTGAACGAAATAACCGGCAAAAGTTCCTCCGTATTCGAGAACATTTTTTTCTCGATGACGGTGCGGAACTTCTCGTAGCTGGTCCAGGCCGGATTCTTGCCGCCGTTGGTGGCACGGGCACGCAGGCCGAAGTTGACGATCTCGTTGCGGAAATCCTTCGGATTCGAAATGCCGGCCGGCTTTTCGATTTTCTCCAGCTCGGCGTTCAGCGATTCGCGGTCGAAGCTTTCGCCGGTGTCCGGATCGCGGAATTCCTGGTCCTGGATCCAGAAGTCGGCAAAGGTCACGTAGCGGTCGAAAATGTTCTGGCCGTATTCGGAATAGCTTTCCAGGTAAGCGGTCTGGATTTCCTTGCCGATGAAGTCGACGTAGCGCTGGGCCAGGTGCTCCTTGATGTAGGAGTGGTAGCGCTGCTCCATTTCGGGCGGGAACTGTTCGCGTTCGATCTGCTGCTCGAGCACGTACAGCAGGTGCACCGGATTGGCCGCCACCTCGGTGTTATCGAAGTTGAAGACCTTCGACAAAATCTTGAACGCGAAACGCGTCGACAGCCCGTTCATGCCTTCGTCCACGCCGGCGTAATCGACGTATTCGTGCAGCGACTTGGCTTTCGGATCGGTGTCTTTCAGGTTCTCGCCGTCGTAGACCAGCATCTTCGAATACACGCTGGAATTTTCCGGGTCCTTCAGGCGCGACAGGATCGCGAACTGCGCCATCATGCGCAGCGTCCCCGGCGCGCACGGCGCGCGCTCGAGCGAGGAATTGCGGATCAGCTTGTCGTAGATCTTGATCTCGTCCGACACGCGCAGGCAATACGGCACCTTCACGATATAGATACGGTCGAGGAAAGCCTCGTTGTTGCGGTTGTTGCGGAAGCTCTTCCACTCGGATTCGTTCGAGTGGGCCAGGATGATGCCTTCGAAGGGAATCGCGCCGAAGCCTTCGGTACCCTTGTAGTTGCCTTCCTGGGTTGCGGTCAGCAGCGGGTGCAGCACCTTGATCGGCGCCTTGAACATCTCGACGAATTCCATCAAACCCTGGTTCGCCAGGCACAGGCCGCCGGAATAGCTGTAGGCGTCCGGATCGTCCTGGGAATAATCCTCGAGCTTGCGGATATCGACCTTGCCGACCAGCGAGGAAATGTCCTGGTTGTTTTCGTCGCCCGGTTCGGTCTTGGAAATCGCCACCTGTTTCAGGATCGACGGATAGCGTTTGACGACGCGGAACTTGTTGATGTCGCCGCCGAATTCGTGCAGGCGTTTCACGGCCCAGGGGCTGGGGATCGAGCGCAGGTAGCGGCGCGGGATGCCGTAGTCTTCTTCGAGGATGACGCCGTCTTCTTCTTCGTTGAACAGGCCCAGCGGCGACTCGTTCACGGGCGAACCCTTGATCGCATAGAAAGGCACCTGTTCCATCAGGTGCTTGAGCTTCTCTGCAATCGACGACTTGCCGCCGCCGACCGGCCCCAGCAGATAGAGGATCTGCTTGCGCTCTTCCAGGCCTTGCGCCGCATGGCGGAAGTAGGAAACCACTTGCTCGATGACTTCCTCCATCCCGTAGAACTCCTTGAAAGCGGGATAGATCTTGATGACCTTGTTGGCGAAGATGCGCGACAGCCGCGGATCGAGCCGGGTATCGACCAGCTGCGGTTCGCCGATCGCGGCGAGCATGCGCTCGGGCGCGCTGGCATAGGTCAGCGGGTCTTTCTTGCACAGGGCAAGGTACTCCGACAGGGAATATTCTTCTTCCCGGGTACGCTCGTAACGGGCTGCGTAGTTGTCAAAAATGGTCATGTGCATGTCCTTTAGTTTGCTAACGACGATCACTGTCACGACAGTCGGAACGATGCCGACTGCCAAGTCCCGTTTTTTTCTTGGCGTACTTCCTTGTTATGAGCGGGCGCCTTGGGTAGCGCCGCGCAGGGGCGGCGTCTCAGGCGAATACTTCTTGTTCTGACCGGCTTGTAACCGGCTCGTGACCGGCTGTTCCCATTGTGGCTGGAGGGTCTTCTTGTATTACTGAAATTTATTATGTGCCTATCCGTTCTCGAAGTCAAAGCAGTATCGTGTGCGCGACCATATCAGCAACAAGTGCCTGATTATGAAGAGAAAACAAGGTTTTTCAGGAAGTGTTGGAAGGGACTGAAAATGAGCGGGGCGAACTCCGCCAGAGGTATGTTTCGCCCTGTTTTCGCGGTGCAAACTGATGAGTTGTCGAAAGCCTTGAATCGATAGTGCACGATACCACCTGCGGGTGGCGCACGCATCCTGCATACTGCTTCGGGCGTCGCTTATCCAATGAAAACAGGGCCGCGGCGGCATCGGTTACACTGGCCGGTCTTGCCCTACCATACAGCCTTTAGTCGGAGAAAATCATGCTGACCGAGCAACTGCGCACCACCCTACAACAGATGCCGAAAGCTGAGTTGCACATCCATATCGAGGGCTCGCTGGAGCCCGAACTGATCTTTGCGTTGGCGCAAAGGAACGGCGTATCGCTGCCTTATCCCTCGGTCGAGGCGTTGCGCCAGGCCTACGCTTTCAGCGATCTGCAATCCTTCCTCGATATTTATTACGCCGGCGCGAGTGTCCTGCTCACCGAACAGGACTTCTACGACATGACCGCGGCCTATCTCGCCAGGGCCGCCGCCGACAACGTGCGGCACGCCGAGATCTTCTTCGATCCGCAAACCCATACCGCACGCGGCGTGCCCTTCGAGACCGTCATCAACGGCATCTGGCGTGCCTGCCAGGAAGGCCCGATCAGCGCCTCGCTGATCATGTGTTTCCTGCGCCACCTGTCGGAAGAAGAAGCGCTGGCCACGCTCGACGAAGCGCTGCCTCACCGCGACAAATTCATCGGCGTCGGCCTCGACTCCTCGGAAGTCGGGCACCCGCCGGAAAAATTCGCGCGCGTGTTCGAACGCGCGCGCGGGCTCGGCCTGCGCCTCGTGGCGCACGCGGGCGAAGAGGGGCCGCCGGCCTACATCGAGAGCGCGCTCGACGTGCTGAAGGTCGAACGCGTCGACCACGGCGTACGCTGCCTCGAAAGCCCCGAACTGGTCGAGCGCCTGGCGCACGAACAGATGGCGCTGACCGTCTGCCCGCTCTCGAACATCAAGCTGCGCGTGTTCGACGTGATGGCCGCGCACAACCTGCGCAGCCTGCTGGACAAGGGCCTGGCCGTCACCATCAACTCCGACGACCCGGCCTATTTTGGCGGCTACATGAACGAGAACTTCATCGCCGCCTTCGACGCGCTGCCGCTGGACGTTTCGCACGCACGCCAACTGGCGCGCAACAGCTTCGCCGCCGCCTTCCTGGAACCCGAGCAGAAGCGCGCCTTCCTCGCCGAAGTCGACGCCTACTTCGCGCACGCGGCGGCCGACACCGTCGTCAACCCAACCTAACGACAGGAGCCGCCCGTGCTGATCCAGTCCCTCCGCATGACCGCACGCGACTGGCGCGCGGGCGAACTGCGCTTCCTGCTGGTGGCGCTGATCGTCGCCGTCGCCGCACTCTCATCCGTCGGCTTCTTCATCGACCGCATGCGCGCCGGCCTGGCGCGCGACGCCAACCAGCTGCTCGGCGCCGACCTGCTGGTGAATGCCGACCAACCGGTGGCGCCGGCCTGGCGCGCGGAGGCGCAGCGGCGCGGCCTGCTGCTGGCCGATACCGTCACCTTCCCCAGCATGGCGCAAGGCGGGGAGGGCGAGGATTCGCAGGCCCAGCTGGCCTCGATCAAGGCGGTATCAAAGGGCTATCCGCTGCGCGGCGAGCTCAAAATCACCACCAATCCGGATGACGCCAGCACCGCCATCGGCCAGCGCACGCGCGAGGTGCCGGCGCCCGGCACGGTCTGGGTCGACGCGAATCTGCTGCCGGCGCTCGGCGTGAAGGTCGGCGACGCCCTGCAGCTGGGCGACAGCCGCTTCACCATCGCCCAGCTGCTGGCGGCCGAGCCGGACCGCGGCGCCTCGTTTGCCAACTTCGCGCCGCGCGTGATGCTCAATCTCTCCGACCTGCCAGCTACCGGCCTGGTCGACAACTTCGCGCGCGTGACCTACCGCATGCAGGTGGCGGCGCCTTCCAAGAACGACCTGGCGCGCGTGCGCGACTACGACACCTGGGTCCGCGCGCGCATCAAGGCCGACAACGTGAAGGGCGTGCGCGTCGAGTCGCTCGAAAACGGCCGTCCCGAAATGCAGGCCACGCTCGACCGCGCCGACCGCTTCCTGTCGCTGGTCGGCCTGCTGTCGGCGATGCTGGCGGCGGTGGCCGTGGCGATGGCGGCGCGCCGCTTCATGCAGCGCCACCTCGACGCCTGCGCCATGCTGCGCTGCCTGGGCATGACCCAGAACCAGGTCGGCGCCATGTACCTGATCGAGTTCGCGCTGGTGGGCCTGGCGGGCAGCCTGGTCGGCGTGGCGGTCGGCTTTGCCGCCCACTTCGTGCTGCTGGAACTGATCGGCACCCTGCTGCCGGCCGATTTGCCGCCGGTCTCGCTCCTGCCTGCATTGCAGGGCATCGCCACCGGCATGCTGCTGCTGGTCGGCTTCGCGCTGCCGCCGGTGCTGCAGCTGCGGAACGTACCGCACAACCGCGTGATCCGGCGTGAACAGGCGGCGCCCCAGCCGATGGCCCTGGCCACCTATGGCCTGGGCACCGGCGTGTTCGTCGCGCTGCTGCTGTGGCAGGCGGGCGACCCGAAACTGGCATTGATCACCGCCGGCGGCTTCCTGGCCGGCTTCGCCTTCTTTGCGCTGGTTGCCTGGCTCGGCCTGCGCCTGCTGCGCCGTTTGCGCGGCGCCTTCCAGAACCAGAGCTGGCGCTTTGCCGTGACTTCGCTGCAGCGCCGCCCCGGCGCCACCGTGGTGCAGGTGGTGTCGCTGGCGCTGGGCCTGATGGCGCTGCTGCTGCTCACCGTGGTGCGCGGCGACCTGGTCGCGGCCTGGCAGCGCTCGACGCCGGAGAACGCGCCGAACCGCTTCATCATCAACGTGCTGCCTGACCAGAAGGACGATGTGGCCAAGCGCATCGCCGATGCGGGCGTGCAGCAGCCGGTGCTGTATCCGATGATCCGCGGACGCCTGACCGCGGTGAACGGCACCCCCGTCACTGCCAGCACCTACACCAGCGACGACGCGCGCCGCCTGGCAAACCGCGAATTCAATCTGTCGACGATGGCCGATGCGCCCGAAGGCAACGACATCGTCGCCGGCAGCTGGTATCGCGATGCGCCGGGCGTGTCCGAAGCATCGGTGGAGCAGGGCATCGCCAAGACCCTGGGCCTGAAGCTGGGCGACGTGATGCGCTTCGACATGGCGGGCACCGTGGTCGATGCGAAGGTCACCAGCCTGCGCAAGCTCGAATGGGGTTCGATGCGCGCCAACTTCTTCGTCATCATCAACCCGCAGGCGATGGCGAACGCGCCGGCCACCTACATGACGGCCTTCCACCTGCCCGAGCGCGGGGCGAACCTCGCCAGCACGCTGGCGCGCGCCTATCCGAACCTGACCGTGATCGACGTCAGCGGCATCATCCGCCAGATCCAGGAAGTGGTGGACCAGGTGGTGACGGCGGTGGAATTCCTGTTCCTGTTCACGCTGGCCTCGGGCGTGCTGGTGCTGTATGCGGCGCTGATGGGATCGCAGTCCGAGCGCACGCGCGAAGCGGGGCTGTTGCGGGCACTGGGCGCCACGCGCAAGCAATTGGCGACGGCGCAGCGCATCGAGTTCGTGCTGGTCGGCGGGCTGGCGGGACTGCTGGCCGCGACCGGCGCGGCGGCGCTGGGCTGGGGGCTGGCGACTTACCAGTTCAAGTTCGAGTGGGCGTTCGAGCCGGGTGTGTGGCTGGCGGGGATCGCGGTCGGTGCGGCCTGCGCGCTGGTCGGCGGCTGGCTGGGGCTGCGCAGCGTGTTGCGGCAGCCGCCGTTGCAGACGCTGCGGGAAGCGTGATCCGCTAACGACATGCGTGCTTTACGCGTGGGCGCCCCGTGCCCACGCGTTTAACGCACGTCTGCATCCCATTGCGATGGTTCCAGCCAGGCCCCCAACGCGGTATCATCACGCTATGTCCGAGAACCAAACCCTGTACGAAATCATCGGCGGCGAAAGCCGCTTGCGCGAACTGGTCGATCGCTTCTACGACCTGATGGAACTGGAGCCGGAATTCGCCGGCATCCACGCGCTGCACCCGAAACCCAATGACAGCTCGCGTGAAAAGCTGTTCATGTTCCTGTCCGGCTGGATGGGCGGGCCCGACCTCTTCATCGAACGCTACGGCCACCCGCGCCTGCGCGCCCGCCACCTGCCGTTCGGCATCGGCACGAGCGAGCGTGACCAGTGGCTGCGCGCCATGGCCTGGGCGATGGAAGACATCGGCATGGACGACGACTTGCGCATGCGCCTGATGACGTCCTTCTACCAGACCGCCGACTGGATGCGCAACAAGGCCGACTGAATGAGCACCCTCCAATTCGCGGTACTGGTAGTGGCGCTGGCCGCCATCGTCGTCTTGCAGGTGCTGGTGCTGCTGCGCGCACGCGGCGGCAGCGCGGAGGGCAGCGGCCAGCAGTTCGAACGCGTCGAGCGCGAGCTGCGCCTGGAACTCCAGCACAGCGCCCAGGCCACGCGCCAGGAACT
>DAMABW010000021.1:15135-23036 GCA_031999925.1 Massilia sp.
CCGGCCACATGGCCCAGCACCAGGCGGCCACCGTCCAGCAGCTCGACAGCATGCGCCAGCAGATGCAGCTGCACGCCGCCGGCGGACGCGAGGAACAGGCGCGCGCCCTGAAACGTTTCGCCGACACCCTGCAGCAGACCCTGGCCAACCTCACCGAATCGAATGCCCAGCGCATGCTGGAAGTGCGCGCGACCCTGGAAACCAAGATCCGCGACCTGCAACTGGACAACGCCAAGCGCCTGGAAGAGATGCGCCAGACCGTCGACGAAAAGCTGCATACGACGCTGGAAACGCGCCTGACCGAATCCTTCCGCCACGTTTCCGAGCGCCTGGAGAAAGTCCACCAGGGCCTGGGCGAAATGCAGCAACTGGCGATCGGCGTGGGCGACCTGAAACGCGTGCTGACCAACGTGAAGACGCGCGGCACCTGGGGCGAAGTGCAGCTCGAGATGCTGCTCGAACAGGTACTCACCGTCGACCAGTACGCGAAGAACGTCGAGACCGTGCTCGGTTCGAACGCGCGCGTGGAATTCGCGATCAAGTTGCCGGGCGTGGTCGATGGCGGGGCGCCGCTGTGGCTGCCGATCGACGCCAAGTTCCCGAAGGAGCAGTACGAACGCCTGCTGGAAGCCCAGGACCGGGCCGACGCCGACGGCGTGGCGCGCTTCGGCGCCGAACTCGAACGCGCGGTGCGCAATGAAGCCAAGACCATCTGCGACAAATACGTGTCGCCGCCGCAGACCACCGACTTCGCCATCCTGTTCTTGCCGACCGAAGGCCTGTATGCGGAAGTCATGCGCCGTCCGGGCCTGGCCGACGAACTGCAGCGTTCCCTGCGCGTGACGATTGCCGGCCCCTCGACCCTGACCGCCTTGCTGAACAGCCTGCAGATGGGCTTCCGCACCCTGGCGCTGGAAAAGCGCTCGTCGGAAGTGTGGCAGGTGCTGGGCGCGGTGAAGACCGAATTCGCCAAGTTCGGCGACGTGCTGGCAGCCACCAAGGCGACGCTGGAAAAGGCCGCGAAGAACATCGAAAGCGCGGAAGTACGCAGCCGCCAGATGGCACGCAAGCTGAAATCGGTGGAGGCCTTGCCGAGCGAGGCGGCGCAGTTGATGCTGGGGCCGGACAACGCGGAGCGCGACGACTGAGCGTCGCGTACCTAATACGGTATTTTGGCCAATCAGGATACATCGTAGGGTGGGCGCCCCGTGCCCACGCGGAAATCGGTATTGACGCGCCTCATTCATCATTCACCATCGTATCGAACGGCTTTAACGCGTCCTCTACAATGCGCGCCACCATGTCCCGCTACCGCCGCGCCCGCACCGGCACCACCTATTTCTTCACGCTGGTGTCCTACCACCGGCGCCCGATTCTTTGTCTCCCACCCATTCGCTCGGCCCTGCGCCGAGCGATTGAAGACGTTCGCCAATCACGGCCGTTCGAGATCGATGCCTGGGTATTAATGCCTGATCACTTGCACTGCATCTGGACCCTGCCTGACGGCGACACGGACTATTCGACCCGCTGGTCCATCATCAAGAGTTCCGTGTCCCGGTTTGCACTAGTCTCCACAGTGTCAACCGGCACGCGAACTCCATCGCGCATCAAGCATCGCGACGCTTCGATCTGGCAACGGCGCTTCCATGAGCACGAAATTCGCGATGACCGCGATTTTGAGCGGCACATGGATTACATTCATTTCAATCCCGTGAAGCATGGGCACGTGGCGAATGCGGCGGATTGGCCGTATTCGACGTTTCATCGGTATGTGAAAAATGGGGTGTATCCAGCGGATTGGGGTGGGACGCGGCAGGTGGAAGCGATGTGGATTGAGTAAGGTGGAAGGCCGTAGGACGGGGAGCCGGTCCGCATAAATAACGCGTGGGCACGTTCGTGTTTGATGCCCCAGCATCAAACACCCCACCCTACATGATTAACGTTACCGTTATAGCAAGCCTTCAAATAGCATGACGTCGACCATGTCACCGGCGCCGACATTGCCCTGCTCATCATGCAGCACCACCATGCAATTCGCCTCCGACATCGAGCGCAAAATGCCCGAGCCTTGCGACCCCGTGATGCGCACTTGCGGCATGCCGTCCTCGCCATGCGTCAGGATGCCGCGCTGGTATTCGGTGCGGCCTGGCTTCTTGCGGATCGCGCCTGCCGAGCGCGCACGCAGCAGCGGCAGCGGCGCCTCGGCGCCCATCATGCGCAACAAGGCTTCGCGCGCGAAGAAGTAGAACGACACCATCACCGCCACCGGATTGCCGGGCAGGCCGAACAGGAAGGCACTGCGCCCGTTCGAGCCGATACGGCCAAAGGCGAGCGGACGCCCCGGTCGCATGCCGATCTTCCAGAAGGTGACGTCGCCCAGGCGCGCCATGATCTGGCGCGTGTAGTCGGCCGCGCCCACCGAGACGCCGCCCGAGGTGATGATGGCGTCCGCATTCTCGCAGGCGGTGCGCAAGGCGGCCTCCAGCGCGGCCGGGTCGTCGCGCACGATGCCCATGTCGACGATCTCGCAGCCCAGGCGCTGCAGCATGCCATAGATGGTGTAGCGGTTGCTGTCGTAGACGCTGCCGGTGTCGAGCGCCTGGCCGATCGAGCGCAGTTCGTCGCCGGTCGAGAAGAAGGCCACGCGCAGCCGGCGCACGACCGGCACTTCGGCGATGCCGAGCGAGGCGACCAGGCCCAGGTCGGCCGGGCGGATGATCTTGCCGGCTTTCAGCGCCGCGCTGCCGGCCTTCAGGTCTTCGCCGGCGAAGCGGCGGTTGTCGCCGGCGCGGATGGTGCCGGCGCCGAGCACGATCGCATCCGCACTTTCCTGCGCCACGAATTCCTGGGGCACCACGCTGTCGCACCCCTCGGGCATGACGCCGCCGGTCATGATGCGCACGCATTCGCCCGGCCCCGGCGCAACCCCGGAAGGCCGCCCGGCATACACGGTGCCGACCACTTTCAGGCGCGTGTCGCCGTCCGGCACCAGGTCGCCCCCGCGCAGCGCATAGCCATCCATCGCCGAGTTGTCGTGCGCCGGCACGTTGATCGGCGAGACGATGTCGCGCGCCAGCACCCGGCCGAGGGCGGCGCGCAAGGCCACCTGCTCGACGGCGCCGACCGGCTGCACGAATTCGCGGATGATGCGCTGGGCGTCGCGCACCGGCAGCGCCTCGGGATCGTAGGCGGACAGGCAGCTCGTCACGTCGGCCAGGCGCGGTGGCCGGCTTGTGTCCAGGCTGTGCAGTTCGTCGAGCGTGTTGATGTTGCGGAAGGCGTCGGCATCCTCGAACAGGACCTCGACCGCCTTTACATCCTTGTACCAGCCGTCCATGCGCCGGCCACCCTCGGCCAGGTAGGATGACAAAATCGGTAGCAGCGATGTCTTCACCAGGCAGAACACCGGATGCGCCTGCACCCGCATGCCCGGTTCCCCGGTCGCGGCAAAGGCGAGGTCGGCGTCCTGCTCTTCCACCGCGGCCAGCAGGCGCTCGGCCAGGTCCACAGGCAGGAAGGGCGAATCGCAGGGCGCGGTCAGCAGATACGGCGTCTGGCAGCGCCGCAGCCCGGTTTCCAGGCCCGCCAGCGGCCCGGCAAAGCCGGCCAGGTCGTCCTGCCAGACCGGCACGCCGAAAGCGGCATAGGTGTCGAGGTTCTGGTTGGCGTTGATGGCGACACTTGCCACCTGCGGCGCCAGGCGCGCCAGCACGTGCGCCGCCATGGTCGTGCCACGGAAGGCTTGCAGGCCCTTGTCGACGTGGCCCATGCGCGAGCCGCGTCCGCCCGCGAGGATCAAGCCGCTGATCGATTCTTTCTTGTTCATGTGATGTTCAAGGCGGACCCTAGCCGCCGATGTAGGACATTTCGACGCGCCGCGCGCCGCGTTGCAGGCCGTCGGTATTGATGGTGCGTGTTTCGGAATAGCGGTCGTCGCGGCCGCGCCACAGGCGTGCGACGGCGCCGGAGATGGCGAGGTCGTCGTGCCCGGCGCGCAGCAGGGCGCGCAAATCGTGGCCACGGGTGGCGAACAGGCAGGTGTAGAGCTTGCCCTCGGTCGACAAACGCATGCGGCTGCAATCCTTGCAGAAGGCGCCGGTTACCGAGGAGATGACGCCGATTTCGCCGCCGCCATCGACGTAGCGCCAGCGCGCCGCGGTTTCGCCGGTGTAGTTGGCGCCCAAGGGCGCCAGCGGCAGCTCGGCGCCGATGCGCTGCACCACTTCGCTCGAGGGCACCACTTCGTCCATGTTCCAGCCGTTCGAGGCGCCGACGTCCATGTATTCGATGAAACGCAGGATCACGGGCGAGCCTTTGAAGTGGCGCGCCATCGGCACGATCTGGTCGTCGTTACTGCCGCGCTTGACGACCATGTTGACCTTGATCGGACCGAGACCCACGGCATGCGCGGCTTCAATGCCCGCCAGCACGTCGCCCACCGCAAAGTCGACGTCGTTCATGCGCTTGAAGACGGTGTCGTCGAGGGCATCGAGCGAGACCGTGACGCGGTCGAGGCCGGCGTCTTTCAGCGCGCGCGCCTTGCGCGCCAGGATCGAGCCGTTGGTGGTGAGCGTCAGGTCGAGCGGACGGCCGGAGACGGTGGGCAGGGCGCGCAGCATCGCCACCAGGTTTTCCAGGTTCTTGCGCAGCAGCGGTTCGCCGCCGGTGAGGCGGATCTTCTCCACGCCGTGGGCAATGAAGATGCGCGCCACACGCGTGATTTCCTCGAACGACAGCAGATCGCTGTGCGGCAAATAGGGGTAGTCCTTGCCGAAGACTTCCTTCGGCATGCAATACACGCAACGGAAATTGCAGCGGTCGGTCACGGAGATGCGCAGGTCGTGCAGCGGACGCGCAAGGGCATCGGCCAGCTGGCCGGTGGGGTGTTCGGGAGTTGCGGGAACGGACAGCGCGGGTGAGCGCAGGTCGTTCAGCATGATGATTTTTTCAGCCATGCGATACGATAGCATGCGGGGGAAAAGCGCACAGGAGAGGTGCCGGATCAGGCATAGATGGGGGCGCTAACGAAAAAGGGAAGCCCGCAGGCTTCCCTTTCTTGCCTTGCAATGAAGCAAAGGCTTACTGACGCGTATCGACCTGGATCAGCGGCTCGTCGACCGGCGCCACGACCGGCTTCCGGGCACGGCCGAGGCGGACCGGGGCGGCTGCCGCGGCGGCGGCTTCCTGGGCTGCACGCAGCTTGGCAGGATCGGTCGCGGCCAGGGTCAGGCCGGCGCTGCCGAGCATCTCGTCGAGATTGCCCGACGCGGCTGCCGCTGCCGGAGCAGGCGCTGCCACAGGCGCAGGTGCAGGTGCGGGTGCGGGCGCAACCGCGGCCTGGACCGGTGCCGGCTCGGCTTTCACCGGCGCGGCAACCGGCGCCGGCGCGGCGACTGGTGCCGGCTCAACGGCGGCTGGGGCGGCAACTGGTGCGGCAACTGGTTCAGCCACAGGTGCGGCAACCACCGGCACATCGGCAATTGCGACAGGTTCAGTCGCCGGTGCAACTGGCTCGACAGCCGGCTTCGCCTGGCGCGGGGCCATCGATGCCGCGGTCGGGAAGAACCAGGCGTCGGCGGTCGGCGCCTGCACCGCGGGTGCGGCGGCTTCCACCGGTGCAGCGGCTGGGGCAGGGGCGGCCGGTGCGGCTTTCGCCGCAGACTTGGCCTGGGCGGCCGCTACCGACGCGGCGGTCGGGAATGGCCATGGCGCCTGCTTGTCCTGCTTGGCATCCTGCTTCGGTGCGCGCGGCTTGCGGCCCGATTTCTCGGCGCTTGCGGCAGCCTGGACCTTGGCGGCTTCCTCATCGGCAACCGGCATGAAGGCCGGAACGCCGTCGTGTTCGCCTTGTTCGCCCGCTTCCATGCCTTCGACCTGGTCGCGGTCGCGGCGGTTGCGGTTGCGGCCACCGCGGCGGCGGCGGCGGCGCGGCTCGTCGCCGCCTTCGGCATCGAGTTCCTCGCCGTTAGGACCGGTCGAGACGACGGCTTTTACCGCGTGATCGAGCTGGTCGCCGTGGGGCGTGGTGGTCGACAGTTCGCTTACCGGCGTCGGGATTGCCTCGACCGCGTTCAGTTCCTCGGCCTTGGCTTCCACCGGCTGGCTGCGTTCGCCACGCTCGCGCGGCGGGCGCGGTGCGCGTTCCTGGCGCTCGCCGCGTTCGGCACGCTCGCCACGTTCCTGGCGTTCGCCACGCTCGGCACGTGGAGTCGCGGCTGCACCTGCTGCTGCGGCCTGGGCGGTATCGACCTGCTCGCGCGGCTCACGCGGTGGGCGCGGTTCGCGGGCTTCACGCGGCGGACGCGGTGGGCGCGGCGCTTTTTCTTCGCGCTCGGCCTTGACGCTCTCGTCGACGCCTGGCTTGGCGTTCAGGTCGCGTTCTTCACGCTCGCGGCCAGGTTTACCGTTGCGGCCATTGCGGGCACGCGGGCCACGGCCGTTGCGGTCGCCGCCACGTTCCGCCGGAGCAGGAGCGGCAGGCTTGACCGGCTCGACCGGCGCAGGCGGCGGGGCGACAGGTTCCGGCGCGCCGAAGAAGAAGGCTTTCAGCTTGGCCATGAAACCGACCGGGGCCGGGACCACCGGTGCCGGCGCGACCGGCACTTCCACCGGCTTGGCAACCTTGACCGGCTCGCTGCGGTCGACCACCGGGGCCGGCTGGGCCGGGGTGATGCTCTTCACCACGGCTTCCTGGCGCGGCTTGGCTTCTTCCTTCTGGCGCTTGCTGTAGGCCATGTCGGTTTCGGCGGTCTCGGCCAGGGTATAGCTGGCGGCGGCGTCTTCCAGGCGCGGGTCGTCGTGCTTGATGCGCTCGAGTTTGTAGTGCGGGGTGTCGAGGTGCTTGTTCGGCACCAGGATCACGGTGATGCGGTGGCGGTTCTCGATCTTCAGGACTTCGCCGCGCTTTTCGTTCAGCAGGAACGCGGCGACGTCGACCGGCACCTGCACGTGGATGGTGGCCGAGTTTTCCTTCATGGCCTCTTCCTGGATGATGCGCAGGACTTGCAGGGCCGAGGATTCGGTATCGCGGATGTGGCCGGTGCCCGAGCAGCGCGGGCAAGTCACGTGCGAGCCTTCCGACAGCGACGGACGCAGGCGCTGGCGCGACAGTTCCATCAGGCCGAAGCGGGAAATCTTGCCCATTTGCACGCGGGCGCGGTCGTGGTGCAGCGCGTCCTTCAGGCGCTGCTCGACTTCGCGCTGGTTCTTCGCCACTTCCATGTCGATGAAGTCGATGACGATCAGGCCGCCCAGGTCGCGCAGGCGCAACTGGCGCGCCACTTCGTCGGCCGCTTCGCAGTTGGTATTGAAGGCGGTGGTCTCGATGTCCGAGCCGCGCGTGGCGCGGGCCGAGTTGACGTCGATGGAGACCAGGGCTTCGGTGTGGTCGATGACGATCGCGCCGCCCGATGGCAGCGGCACGGTGCGCGCGTAGGCGGTTTCGATCTGGTGTTCGATCTGGAAACGCGAGAACAGCGGCACGTCGTCGCTGTAACGCTTCACGCGGTGCGCCATGTCGGGCATCACGTGGCTCATGAACTGCTGGGCCTGGTCGTAGATCTCGTCGGTGTCGATCAGGACTTCGCCGATGTCAGGCTGGAAATAATCACGGATCGCGCGGATGACCAGCGACGACTCCTGGTAGATCAGGAAAGGACCGGCGGCCGACTTGCCGGCGCCTTCGATCGCGCGCCACAGCTGCATCAGGTAGTTCAGGTCCCACTGCAGTTCTTCGACGTTGCGGCCGATGCCGGCGGTACGGGCAATCACCGACATGCCGGTTGGCAGGTCGAGCTTGTCCATGGTTTCGCGCAGTTCCTGGCGCTCTTCGCCTTCGACACGGCGCGACACGCCGCCGCCGCGCGGGTTGTTCGGCATCAGGACCAGGTAGCGGCCGGCCA
>DAMABW010000022.1:0-22434 GCA_031999925.1 Massilia sp.
CGAGTGCCCACCCTACGGTCACCGCCAACGGCGAGTTCATATGAAACCCGACGCGCAGCGTATCCATCACTGCTGACTACGGATCACACGGAACCTGGATACGCAGCGTGTCTCGTAGGGTGGGCACTCGTGCCCACGCGGATTCAACACACCGATAACAGCACAGGCAACAGCCCCACTAACGGATGACCGCAACGCCTTTGAAACTCAGCTATTGCATTCCCAAGAAACCCTTCGTATAATGCGGCTCCCCGGGCGGTTAGTTCAGTTGGTTAGAATACTTGGTCGACATCCAAGGGGTCGCAGGTTCGAATCCTGCACCGCCCACCAAAGACACTTCAAATATGCGCGGAACCCTTCGCGGTTCTGCAGAGAAAAGGCGCCAAGGTGCCTTTTCTGTGCTGGTCAGCTAGACCAGATTCCTTCTTCTCCACGCTACTGCGAAAAATGCGCAACAAGGGTTCACATACCCCCGATTATCTTGTTGCGTCAAGCCCCTTTGCGCGCTATACTAGCCGGCTTCGGTATGGATTAGTCTTTTTCGATCCGTACTTTTTCCTAGTAGTTAAACAACCCCCGCCCAATCGTAGGTGGGAATGGAGAAAAAATGAGCCTGGGCCTTCTCGGTCGCAAGGTTGGCATGATGCGCATCTTCACGGATGACGGGGACTCGATCCCAGTCACCGTGCTCGACGTATCGAACAACCGTGTCGCGCAAATCAAAACTCCTGAAACCGACGGCTATGCCGCAGTTCAGGTCGCATTCGGTCAACGTCGCGCTTCCCGCGTGACCAAGGCTGTTGCGGGTCACCACGCCAAAGCTGGTGTGGAAGCCGGTACGATGCTGAAGGAATTCCGCGTCGAAGCCGCCAAAGCCGCCGAACTCAAAACCGGCGACACCGTGAATGTTTCGCTGTTCGAAGTGGGCCAGAAAATCGACGTGCAAGGCACCTCGATCGGTAAGGGCTACGCCGGTACCATCAAGCGTTACAACTTCTCGTCGGGTCGTCAGACCCACGGTAACTCGCGTTCGCACAACGTTCCTGGCTCCATCGGTATGGCGCAGGATCCGGGCCGCGTGTTCCCTGGCAAGCGCATGACCGGTCACATGGGCGACGTTACCGTCACCACCCAGAACCTGGAAATCGCTCGTATCGACGCTGAGCGTCAACTGCTGCTGGTGAAGGGTGCCGTTCCTGGCGCCAAGAACGGCCAAGTGGTTGTCAAGCCGGCCGTCAAAGTCAAAGCCAAGAAGGGAGCTTAATTATGGAACTTCAGCTCCTGAATGAGCAAGGTCAAGCCGGCGCCGCTGTTGCAGCTACCGATGAAGTCTTCGGCCGCGAATACAACGAAGCCCTGATTCACCAGGTCGTGGTTGCCTACGCTGCCAACGCACGTAGCGGTAACCGCAAGCAGAAAGACCGTGAAGAAGTCAGCCACACCACCAAGAAGCCATGGCGCCAAAAAGGCACCGGCCGCGCTCGTGCTGGTATGTCGTCGTCGCCTCTGTGGCGCGGCGGTGGTCGTATCTTCCCGAACTCGCCTGACGAAAACTTCACCCACAAAGTGAACAAGAAGATGTTCCGCGCAGGTATCTGCTCGATCTTCTCGCAGCTGGCCCGCGAAGGCCGCCTGGTCGTCATCGAGAACCTGTCGATCGAAGCACCGAAGACCAAGCTGCTGTCGCAAAAGCTGCAGGGCATGGGCCTCGAATCGGTCCTGGTGATCACCGACACCATCGAAGAAAACCTGCTGCTGGCCTCGCGTAACCTGCCGAACGTGCTGGTTGTCGAGCCTAAAGCCGCCGATCCGATGTCGCTGGTGTTCTACAAGAAAGTCCTGGTCACCAAAGCTGCTCTGGCCAAGATCGAGGAGATGTACGCATGAGCACCGCAATCAAATTTAGCGAAGAGCGCCTGATGAAGGTGCTGCTGGCTCCGGTCATTTCCGAGAAGGCCACTTTCATCGCCGAAAAGAACGAACAGATCGTGTTCAAGGTCCTGCCTGACGCGACCAAGCCGGAAATCAAGGCTGCCGTCGAGCTGCTGTTCAAGGTCGAAGTGGAATCGGTGCAAACCGTGAACCGCGAAGGCAAACAGAAGCGTTCGGGCCGTTTCACCGGTCGTCGCAACCACACCAAGCGCGCTTTCGTGTGCCTGAAGCCAGGCCAGGAAATCAATTTTGTCGAGGAGGCTAAATAATGGCACTCGTTAAGATGAAGCCAACCTCCCCAGGCCGCCGCGGCATGGTGAAAGTTGTTAACGCCGACCTGTACAAGGGCCGTCCGTTCGCAGCACTGGTTGAAAAGAAATCGAAGACTGCTGGCCGTAACAACAACGGTCACATCACCACCCGTCACATCGGCGGTGGCCACAAGCACCACTACCGTCTGGTCGACTTCAAGCGCCAGAAGGACGGCATTCCTGCCAAGGTCGAGCGTATCGAATACGACCCGAACCGTAGCGCGCACATTGCACTGCTGTGCTACGCCGACGGTCACCGTGCGTACATCATCGCCACCAAAGGCATGGCTGTCGGCGACAGCGTGATGAACGGTTCGGAAGCGCCGATCAAGTCGGGCAACTGCCTGCCGATCCGCAACATCCCAGTCGGCACCACGATGCACTGCGTCGAAATGCTGCCAGGTAAGGGTGCCCAGATGGCCCGTACCGCCGGCGCCGGCGTGGTCCTGATGGCCCGCGAAGGTACCTACGCCCAGGTTCGCCTGCGCTCGGGTGAAGTCCGTCGCGTGCACATCGAGTGCCGTGCAACGGTTGGCGAAGTCGGCAACGGCGAGCACAACCTGCGCAAGATCGGTAAAGCTGGTGCAATGCGCTGGCGCGGTGTTCGTCCTACCGTTCGCGGTGTGGTCATGAACCCGATCGACCACCCGCACGGTGGTGGTGAAGGCCGTACGGCAGCTGGTCGCCATCCGGTGTCGCCATGGGGTCAACAGACCAAGGGCAAGAAGACGCGTTCGAACAAGCGCACTTCGTCGATGATCGTTTCGCGCCGCGGCAAGAAATAAGGATAAATCATGACTCGTTCATTGAAAAAAGGGCCGTTCGTTGACGCCCACCTGGTGAAAAAAGTCGAGACCGCGCAAGCGACCAAAGACAAGAAGCCAGTCAAAACCTGGTCGCGCCGCTCGACGATCACTCCTGACTTCATCGGTCTGACGATCGCTGTCCACAACGGCAAGCTGCACGTGCCGGTGTACGTCTCGGAGAACATGGTCGGCCACAAGCTCGGCGAATTCGCGCTGACCCGTACGTTCAAGGGCCACGCCGCTGACAAGAAGGCGAAAAAATAATGGAAACTAAAGCTATCCTCAAAGGCGTGCGCCTGTCGGAACAAAAAGGCCGCCTGGTGGCCGACATGATCCGCGGCAAGAAAGTTGACGCAGCACTCAACATTCTGCAGTTCAGCCCGAAAAAGGGCGCGACGATCATCAAGAAGGTTCTCGAGTCGGCTATCGCCAACGCGGAACACAATGATGGCGCCGACATCGACGAACTGAAAGTCGTTCAGATCTACGTCGAAAAGGGCCCGATCCTGAAGCGCTTCACTGCTCGTGCAAAAGGCCGCGGCGATCGCATTTCGAAACAATCCTGTCACGTCTACGTGACTGTCGGTAACTAAGGAGCAAACGATGGGTCAGAAAATCCACCCAACCGGCTTCCGCCTGGCGGTCACCCGTAACTGGGCATCGCGCTGGTACGCTGGCAACGGCAACTTCGCCGACATGCTGAAGGAAGACCTGGAAGCACGTACTTTCCTGAAGAAGAAGCTGAAGAACGCTTCGGTCGGCCGCATCGTCATCGAGCGTCCAGCCAAGAACGCGCGCTTCACCATCTACTCGTCGCGTCCTGGTGTCGTGATCGGTAAAAAAGGCGAAGACATCGAAGTGCTGAAGTCGTCGCTGACGAAGATCATGGGCGTGCCTGTGCACGTCAATATCGAAGAAATCCGCAAGCCGGAAATCGATTCGCAGCTGATCGCCGATTCGATCTCGCAGCAGCTGGAAAAGCGCATCATGTTCCGCCGCGCGATGAAGCGCGCCATGCAGAATGCAATGCGCCTGGGCGCCGTCGGCATCAAGATCATGTCGTCGGGCCGTCTGAACGGCATCGAAATCGCACGTACCGAATGGTACCGCGAAGGCCGTGTGCCTCTGCACACCCTGCGCGCCGATATCGACTACGGCACCAGCGAAGCTTCGACCACCTACGGCATCATCGGTGTCAAGGTCTGGGTCTACAAGGGCGACCGTTCGGTCACCGGCGAAGCCCCGGTCATCGACACCCCGCCGGACGAGAAGAAGCCACGCGGCCCACGTCGTGACGATGGCAAGCCATCGCGCGGCCCACGCCCGGCTGGCGGCGCCCGTCCAGGTAATGCAGCACCGACCGTGCGCGCTCGTCCAGCCGTCAAGCTGGCGACCCCGGCTGCGGCTGCACCAGCTGAAAAAGCAGGAGAATAAGCATGCTGCAACCATCGCGCAGGAAGTATCGTAAAGAGCAGAAAGGCCGTAACACCGGCATTTCGCACACCCGCGGCACCGCGGTCTCGTTCGGCGAATTTGGTCTGAAGGCAGTTGCCCGCGGCCGTATCACCGCACGCCAGATCGAGGCGGCACGTCGCGCCATGACCCGTCACATCAAGCGTGGCGGTCGTATCTGGATCCGTATCTTCCCGGACAAGCCGATCTCGAACAAGCCGGCCGAAGTCCGTATGGGTAACGGTAAAGGTAATCCGGAATACTACGTCGCTGAAATCCAGCCAGGCAAAGTCCTGTACGAGATGGACGGCGTCGCAGAAGAACTGGCGCGCGAAGCATTCCGCCTGGCCGCTGCCAAACTGCCACTGGCTACCACGTTCGTCGTGCGCCAGGTCGGCCAATAACAGGAGTTGAATATGAAAGCATCGGAACTCCGCGGCAAGGACCAGGAAGCGCTGCAAAAGGAGCTGAATGAGCTGCTGAAGGCCCAATTCGGCCTGCGCATGCAAATCGCTACCCAGCAGCTGGGCAATACCGCGCAGCTCAAGAAAGTACGTCGCGACATCGCGCGTGTGAAGACTGTGATGAACTCGAAGGAAGCCAAATGAACGACACCACTAAAACGGCGCTGAAGCGTACGCTGGTCGGCAAAGTCGTGTCCGACAAAATGGACAAGACCGTCACCGTGCTGATCGAGCGTCACGTGAAGCACCCGCTGTACGGCAAGATCATCGTGCGCTCGAACAAGTATCACGCGCACGACGAGACCAACCAGGCCAAGACCGGTGACACGGTCGAGATCTCGGAAGGTCGCCCGATCTCGAAGACGAAAGCGTGGACTGTTACCCGTGTTGTGCAAGTTGCACAGGTACTGTAAGCACTAAAAATTTGTCTTGCGTGGCCCGCTGGTATCTGGGATACTAGCGGGCTTCGTTCATGTGTTGCCGCAGTTTGTCCCCCTCGGTAACTGCGGCCTGTTCGAAGTTTATTGGAAAGTCCAATCACCCAATCGTCATGCTCCAGCAGGGGCGTGCCGGCGGGACCAAGACTGACCGCAGGCCTACGGTTTTCCGTGGGGTTTCTTCGGCTTAAGTTGGGAAAGAAAATACTATGATTCAAACTGAAAGCCGGCTCGAAGTAGCCGACAACACCGGCGCAAAAGAAGTTTTGTGCATCAAGGTGTTGGGCGGCTCCAAGCGCCGTTATGCGAGCATTGGCGACATCATCAAGGTAACCGTCAAGGTTGCCGCGCCACGTGGTCGCGTCAAAAAAGGTGAAATTTATAACGCTGTGGTTGTGCGTACCGCTAAAGGTGTGCGCCGCCAAGACGGCTCCCTGGTGAAGTTCGACGGCAATGCCGCAGTACTGCTCAACGCCAAGCTGGAACCGATCGGCACCCGTATCTTCGGACCAGTGACCCGCGAACTGCGCACTGAAAAGTTCATGAAGATCGTGTCCCTGGCACCTGAAGTACTGTAAGGAGTCGCAATGGATAAGATTCGTAAAAACGACGAAGTCATCGTTTTGGCCGGTAAAGACAAGGGCAAGCGTGGCGTGGTTTCGCGTCGCGTCGACGCCGAGCACGTGATCGTCGATGGCGTGAACGTGGCCAAGAAGGCCGTCAAGCCGAACCCGATGACCGGCGTCCAAGGTGGTATCGTCGACAAGGCGATGCCGATTCACGTCTCCAACGTCGCGCTGTTCAACGCCGCGACCGGCAAGGCTGACCGCGTAGGCTTCAAAGACCAGGACGGCAAGAAAGTCCGCGTCTACAAGTCTTCCGGCGAAGAAGTGAAGGTGTAAGAACATGGCCCGTCTCCAACAATTCTACAAAGACAAAGTCGTCGCTGACCTGACCGAAAAATTCGGCTACAAGTCGGTGATGGAAGTGCCACGCCTGACCAAGATCACCCTGAACATGGGTGTTGGTGAAGCGATCGCCGACAAGAAAGTGCTCGAGCACGCTGTGGGCGACCTGACCAAGATCGCCGGCCAGAAGCCAGTGACCACCAAGTCGCGCAAGGCAATCGCAGGTTTCAAGATCCGCGAAGGCTACCCGATCGGTACCATGGTCACCCTGCGTGGCAACCGCATGTACGAGTTCCTGGACCGCTTCATCACCGTGGCCCTGCCGCGCGTGCGTGACTTCCGCGGTGTGAATGGCAAGTCGTTCGACGGTCGTGGTAACTACAACATCGGCGTCAAGGAACAGATCATCTTCCCTGAAATCGACTACGACAAGATCGACGCGCTGCGTGGCATGAACATCTCGATCACCACCACCGCTAAGACCGACGAAGAAGCCAAAGCGCTGCTCGCCGCCTTCAAATTCCCGTTCAGGAACTAAGAGCATGGCAAAACTTGCACTGATTAACCGCGAACAGAAGCGTGCAGACCTGGTGGAGAAATTCGCCGCAAAGCGTGCAGCTCTGAAAGCGATCATCGACGACCAGTCGAAGACCGAAGAAGAACGTTACGAAGCGCGCCTGAAGCTGCAGGCCCTGCCACGTAATTCGGCGCCGACCCGCCAGCGTAACCGCTGCGCCATGACCGGCCGCCCACGTGGCACCTTCCGTAAGTTCGGCCTCGCCCGTACCAAAATCCGCGAATTCGCCATGAAGGGCGAGATTCCGGGTATGACCAAAGCCAGCTGGTAATAGGAGAATAAGCAATGAGTATGAGCGATCCTATCGCCGATATGCTGACCCGCATTCGCAACGCACAAACTGTCCAGAAGACCACGGTCGCAATGCCGTCGTCGAAAGTCAAGGTTGCCATTGCCAACGTCCTGAAGGACGAGGGTTACATTGAGGATTTCGCTGTCACCACCGAAGGTGGCAAGTCGGAACTGAAAATCGGTTTGAAGTATTACACCGGCCGTCCGGTCATCGAGCGCATCGAGCGCGTTTCCCGTCCTGGCCTGCGCATCTACAAGGGCAAGGATGAAATCCCGTCGGTCATGAACGGCCTGGGCGTGGCTATCGTCTCGACCCCACAGGGCGTGATGACTGATCGCAAAGCACGTGCTACCGGTATCGGCGGCGAAGTGCTCTGCTTCGTGGCTTAAGGAGTAGACATGTCTCGAGTAGCTAAGATGCCAATCGCTGTACCAGCAGGCGCCGAAGTGGCGCTCACTGCAGCAGCGATCACGGTCAAAGGCCCACTGGGCACCCTGACCCAGCCGCTGAACGGCCTGGTCAAGGTAGAAAACAACAACGGCACGCTGACGTTCGACGTGGTGGACGATTCGCGTGAATCGAACGCCATGTCGGGCACCCTGCGCGCCCTGGTCAATAACATGGTTACCGGCGTCACCAAGGGCTTCGAGAAGAAGCTGAACCTGGTGGGCGTGGGCTACAAGGCAGCAGTGCAGGGCAACGCCCTGAACCTGTCGCTGGGCTTCTCGCACCCGGTGCTGCACGCGATGCCGGAAGGCGTCACCGCGGTTACCCCGACCCCGACCGAAATCCTGATCAAGGGTATCGATCGTCAAAAGGTCGGCCAGGTTGCCGCTGAAGTGCGCGCTTACCGCTCGCCTGAGCCTTACAAAGGCAAGGGTGTCCGTTATTCGGACGAAGTGGTGAAGCTTAAAGAAACCAAGAAGAAATAATCGGAGCTGACATGGACAAGAAACAATCGCGTCTGCGTCGCGGACGCCAAACCCGCATCAAGATCGCCCAGCTGGGCGTGAATCGCCTGTCGATTCACCGCACCAACCTGCACATCTATGCGAACCTGATCAGCCCGGATGCGAAGGTCCTGGTTTCGGCTTCGACGCTGGAAGCAGAAGTGCGCGCTGAACTCGGTGGCAAATCGGGCGCCGGCGGCAACGCCGCCGCCGCTGCCCTGGTTGGCAAGCGCGTCGCAGAAAAAGCACTGAAAGCAGGGATCACCGAAGTCGCGTTCGACCGTTCGGGTTTCCGTTACCACGGCCGTGTGAAGGCGCTGGCAGATGCCGCGCGTGAAGCCGGTCTGAAGTTCTAAGGAAGAATCGTCATGGCAAAAATGCAAGCGAAAATGGCAAGCGACAAGCCGGATGATGGCATGCGCGAAAAAATGATCGCGATCAACCGCGTGACCAAAGTGGTCAAGGGTGGTCGTATCATGGGTTTTGCAGCGCTGACCGTTGTCGGTGACGGCGATGGCCGCATCGGCATGGGCAAAGGCAAGTCGAAGGAAGTTCCAGTCGGCGTGCAAAAAGCGATGGAAGAAGCCCGCCGCAACCTGATCAAGGTGCCTCTCAAGAACGGTACCCTGCACCACACCGTCTCCGGTCGTCACGGCGCGTCGCGCGTCATGATGATGCCAGCCAAGCCTGGTACCGGCGTGATCGCTGGTGGCGCAATGCGCGCTATCTTCGAGGTGATGGGCGTGACCGACGTGGTCGCCAAGTCGACCGGTTCGTCGAACCCGTACAACCTGGTTCGCGCGACCCTCGACGGTCTGGCAAAAATGAGCACTCCGGCTGACATCGCTGCCAAGCGCGGCAAGTCGGTCGAAGACATCATCGGCTAAGGTGAAGACAATGGCAAACACCATCAAAGTACAACTGGTCAAGGGCCTGATCGGCACCCGTCAAGACCACCGCGCTACCGTGCGTGGTCTGGGTCTGCGTCGCGTCAACTCGGTCTCCGAGTTGCAGGACACCCCGTCGGTGCGCGGCATGATCAACAAAGTCTCGTACCTCGTTAAAGTAGTCGGGTAAGCCTTCGGGCTTACCTAACGGAGAAAACAATGGAATTGAATACCATTCAACCAGCTGACGGCGCCAAGCACGCTAAGCGTCGCGTCGGCCGCGGTATCGGCTCCGGCCTGGGCAAGACCGCCGGTCGCGGTCACAAGGGTCAGAAATCGCGTTCGGGCGGCTTCCACAAAGTCGGCTTCGAAGGCGGCCAGATGCCTCTGCAGCGTCGTCTGCCGAAGCGCGGCTTCAAGTCGCTCAACGCCACCTTCAAGGCTGAAGTCCGTCTGTCGGACCTGAACGCCCTGGCAGTCGGCGAAGTCGACATCCTGGTCCTGAAGCAAGCAGGCATCCTGCCGGTGGTGGCACGCGACGTGCGCGTCATCCTGTCGGGCGAGATCACCAAAGCGGTGAACCTCAAGGGCCTGAAAGCGACCGCGGGCGCGAAAGCGGCCATCGAAGCAGCTGGCGGTTCGGTCGCGTAAAGCGATCGCTGCCTGATCGGAGCAAAAATTGGCGACTAATTCACAACTTGGTAAAAGCGCCGCCGCCGGATTCCCCTGGGGCCGGCTGTGGTTTTTGCTTGGCGCATTGGTCGTGTACCGCATCGGTGCTCACATCCCGGTCCCCGGGATTGACCCGATCGCGCTGGCGTCGCTGTTCAAGCAGAACGAAGGCGGCATCCTGGGCATGTTCAACATGTTCTCGGGTGGTGCCTTGTCCCGCTTTACCGTGTTCGCACTCGGGATCATGCCCTACATTTCGGCTTCGATCATCATGCAGCTGGGGTCGATCGTCTCGCCACAGCTGGAAGCGCTGAAGAAGGAAGGCGAAGCAGGGCGCCGCAAGATCACCCAGTACACCCGTTACTTCACGGTGGCACTGGCTCTGTTCCAGGCGTTCGGCATCGCCGTCGCGCTCGAGGCCCAGCCGGGTCTTGTGCTCGAACCTGGCATGGCATTCCGCTTCGTCACGGTCGTGTCGCTGCTGACCGGCACCATGTTCCTCATGTGGCTGGGCGAGCAGATCACCGAACGTGGCCTGGGCAACGGCATTTCGATCATCATCTTCGCCGGTATCGCCGCTGGCCTGCCGTCGGCACTGGGTGGCCTGTTCACCCTGGTCTCGAACGGTTCGATCGGCAGCTTCACCGCGATCCTGATCGTGCTCCTGGTGATTGGTGTGACGTTTGCAGTCGTGTTCGTGGAACGTGGCCAGCGCAAGATCCTCGTGAATTACGCCAAGCGCCAGGTCGGCAACAAGGTGTACGGTGGCCAAACCAGCCACCTGCCCCTGAAGCTGAACATGGCCGGCGTGATCCCGCCGATCTTCGCGTCCTCGATCATCCTGTTCCCGGCGACGATCGTCGACTGGTACACGCGCGGCAAGGATTCGAATGGTCCCTTCATCGGGTTCCTGAAGGATCTGGCTGCCTCGCTGACGACCGGCGAACCGATCCACGCGTTGCTGTATGCGGTGGCGATTGTGTTCTTCTGCTTCTTCTACACCGCGCTGGTATTCAACAGCAAGGAAACGGCGGACAACTTGAAGAAAAGCGGCGCGTTTGTTCCGGGCATCCGTCCGGGCGAGCAGACCGCGCGCTACATCGACAAGATCCTGATGCGCCTGACCCTGGCCGGTGCGGTCTATATCACCGTCGTGTGCCTGGTGCCGGAGTTCCTGCAGTCGTTTGCGAAAGTTCCTTTCTATTTCGGCGGCACGTCACTCCTGATTATCGTGGTGGTGACCATGGACTTCATGGCACAAGTGCAGAACTACGTCATGTCGCAGCAATACGAATCGCTGCTGCGCAAGGCTAACTTCAAGGGCGGAATCCCGTCGCGTTAAGCGCGGGAGGAATGGACCGAATGGCAAAAGACGACGTCATCCAAATGCAAGGCGAGATTCTCGAGAATCTCCCAAATGCGACATTTCGCGTAAAGCTGGAAAACGGGCATGTGGTCCTGGGGCATATCTCGGGTAAAATGCGGATGAACTATATCCGCATCCTCCCGGGAGACAAGGTAACGGTCGAACTCACGCCGTACGACTTGTCCCGGGCGCGCATCGTATTCCGCACCAAGTAAAAAATATTAAGTAAACTCACCAGAAGAGAGTACAAAATGAAAGTTAATGCTTCAGTCAAGCGGATCTGCCGCAACTGCAAGATCATCAAGCGCAAGGGCGTGGTCCGCGTGATCTGCGTCGAGCCGCGTCACAAGCAGCGTCAAGGTTAAGAGGAATAACGAATGGCACGTATTGCAGGGGTTAACATCCCAAATCATCAGCACACTGTTATCGGCCTGACGGCGATCTACGGTGTTGGCCGTCCACGTTCGCAGAAGATCTGCGAAGCGACCGGTATCGCGACCAACAAAAAGGTCAAGGACCTGGACGACAACGAACTCGAGAAGCTGCGTGACGAAGTCGCGAAGTTTGTCGTGGAAGGCGACCTGCGCCGCGAACTGTCCATGAACATCAAGCGTCTGATGGATCTGGGTTGCTACCGCGGCATGCGTCACCGTAAGGGTCTGCCAGTGCGCGGCCAGCGTACCCGCACCAATGCACGTACCCGCAAAGGTCCGCGCAAGGCCGCTCAATCGCTGAAGAAATAATCTAGGAACCGACCATGGCTAAGCAACAAAGCAGCGCAGCAGCAGCTCGCGTCCGCAAGAAAGTCAAGAAGAACGTGGCTGAGGGCATCGCCCACGTCCACGCTTCGTTCAACAACACCATCATCACGATCACCGATCGCCAGGGCAACGCCCTGTCGTGGGCGACGTCGGGTGGCGCTGGCTTCAAGGGCTCGCGTAAATCGACCCCGTTCGCGGCACAGGTCGCTGCTGAAGCAGCCGGCAAGGTCGCACAAGAAAGCGGCGTGAAGAACCTGGAAGTGCGCATCAAGGGCCCAGGCCCAGGCCGTGAATCGGCTGTGCGCGCACTGAACAACCTGGGCATCAAGATCACTGAGATCCAGGACGTTACCCCAGTTCCGCACAACGGCTGCCGTCCTCCAAAGCGTCGTCGTATCTAAATTCAGCCGGGCAGTTCTGCTGCCCAGTTGTTTTCAGTACACCGCTTAAGCAGTATGCAGTAGCAAAAGCCGGTGCAGTGACCCGAATTCGGGTATACTGCCCGGCTGTTGTCGCCTCGGGTTCTCGCTCGGGGTTTATTTTTAGCCACGTCCGCTCTCTCATGGGTCGGACTAGCGCCTGCCGCATCCTCAAGGATGCCTCTGGGGCGTGATTAATACATTAAAGGATTCAACGTGGCACGTTATATCGGACCAAAAGCAAAACTGTCGCGCCGTGAAGGCACCGACCTGTTCCTGAAGAGCGCGCGCCGCTCGCTCGACTCGAAGTGCAAACTGGACGTCAAGCCAGGCCAGCACGGCGTCAAGTCGGGTGCCCGCACCTCGGACTACGGCAACCAGCTGCGTGAAAAGCAGAAGGTCAAGCGCATGTACGGCATCCTGGAACGCCAGTTCCGCCGCTACTTCGCAGAAGCATCGCGTAAAAAAGGCAACACCGGCGAAACCCTGCTGAAGCTGCTGGAATCGCGTCTGGACAACGTTACCTACCGCATGGGCTTCGGCTCGACCCGCGCCGAAGCGCGCCAGCTGGTCAGCCACAAGGCCTTCACCGTCAACGGTAACGTCGTGAACATCGCTTCGTACGCCGTCAAGACCGGCGACGTCATCGCCGTTCGCGAAAAGGCCAAGAAGCAAGTGCGTATCGTCGAAGCCCTGTCGCTGGCCGAACAAGTCGGCATGCCGAGCTGGGTTTCGGTCGACAGCAAGAAGATGGAAGGCACCTTCCGTTCGTTCCCAGAGCGTAACGAGATCGCCGCCGACGTCAACGAAGCGCTGATCGTCGAACTGTACTCGCGTTAATCGTTAGTCAGGTATTGCGCCCGCTCCTTGATCCGAGCGGGCGTTGCAGTTTATAGAATTCACCATGCCATCAGCCTTATCGGTGTAACGAGCCGAGGGTATTGAAGAGGACATTTCATGCAAAATAGTTTGTTGAAGCCACGTATCATCGACGTCGAAGCCCTGGGCGCCGGTCACGCAAAAGTCGTGATGGAGCCGTTCGAACGTGGTTATGGCCACACGCTGGGTAACGCGCTGCGCCGCGTCCTGCTGTCATCGATGATCGGCTACGCGCCGACCGAAGTGACGATCGCCGGTGTCGTGCACGAGTACTCGTCGCTGGACGGCGTGCAGGAAGACGTCGTCGACCTGCTGCTGAACCTGAAGGGCGTCGTGTTCAAGGTGCACAACCGTGACTCCGTGACCCTGACCCTGAAGAAGGAAGGCGAAGGCGCCGTCCTGGCATCGGACATCGATCTGCCGCATGACGTGGAACTGATCAACCCGGATCACGTGATCGCTCACCTGACCGCCGGTGGCAAGCTGGACATGCAGATCAAGGTCGAGAAGGGCCGTGGTTACGTGCCGGGTAACGTCCGTCGCCTGTCGGAAGACACCAACAAGACGATCGGCCGCATCATCCTGGACGCATCGTTCTCGCCAGTGCGCCGCGTGTCGTACGCCGTCGAATCGGCGCGCGTCGAGCAGCGTACCGACCTGGACAAGCTGATCATCAACATCGAGACCAACGGCGTCATCACCCCGGAAGAAGCGATCCGCCAGTCGGCACGCGTCCTGGTTGACCAGCTGAACGTCTTCGCCGCGCTGGAAGGCACGGAAGCGGCTGCCGAAGCACCATCGCGTGCTCCGCTGGTCGATCCGATCCTGCTGCGTCCGGTCGACGACCTGGAACTCACGGTCCGTTCGGCAAACTGCCTGAAGGCCGAGAACATCTACTACATCGGCGACCTGATCCAGCGTTCGGAAAACGAACTGCTCAAGACGCCGAACCTGGGCCGCAAGTCGCTCAACGAAATCAAGGAAGTCTTGGCTTCGCGCGGCCTGACCCTGGGCATGAAGCTCGAGAACTGGCCACCAGCCGGTCTGGAGAAGTAATTTGTCGTACCTATCCGGACAAGGTTGTCCGGATAGTCTTAACCCCCAATAACCGGTCCGCGTTCCTGCGCAAGCGAGAACGATCGAAGAACTGGAATTTATACACTCGAAAGGAAGTACCATGCGTCACCGTCACGGCCTCCGTAAGCTGAACCGTACCTCGTCCCACCGTCTCGCCATGCTGCGCAACATGACCGTCTCGCTGCTGCGTCATGAAGCCATCAAGACCACCGTGCCGAAAGCCAAGGAACTGCGTCGCGTCATCGAACCGATCCTGACCCTGGGCAAGACCGACACCCTGGCCAACAAGCGCCTGGCATTCGCCCGCCTGCGCGACCGCGAAATGGTGCAGAAGCTGTTCGCCGAACTCGGCCCACGTTACGCCAACCGTAACGGCGGCTACCTGCGCATCCTGAAAATGGGTTTCCGCGTGGGCGACAACGCGCCGATGGCTTACGTCGAACTGCTGGACCGTCCGGAAGTCACCCCGGCTGAAGAAGCACCGACCGCCGAGTAATATCCGCGTCAAGCGACAAGAAGAACCAGGCCTCGTGCCTGGTTTTTTTTCGCCTGTGCGCGGCGCCGGGCGCAGTTCGACCGGTATTACCCATCAATAGGCACTCCGGTGTACCATTCCTGCGCTGTCGTCATCCAAAGGAAGTCATGTCTCTGTTCCGTCTCCGTGAAGTGCGCACGTTGCTGTTCGCTGCGCTGTCCCTGTTGCTCGTCCTCGCTGCCATGCTGGTCGCACCGGCGCGCGCCGCCGAGGACTTCCTCGACCCGGCCGTCGCCTTCAAGTTTTCGGCACGCATGGAGGGCGAGCGCACGGCGGTCGTCACCTACGACATCGCACCGGGCTACTACATGTACCGCGAGCGCTTCGCCTTCCATGCGCGCGGCGCGAAGCTGGGCGCGGCGCAGATCCCGGCCGGCAAGGTGAAATTCGACGAGACCTTCGGCAAGGAGGTCGAGACGTATCACGGCGCGGTGACGATCCGCATTCCGGTCGAGGGTAGCGGCCCCTTCACGCTGAACGCCACCAGCCAGGGCTGCGCCGACGCGGGCCTGTGCTATCCGCCGCAGGAGCATAGCGCGCAACTGGCGGCTGCCGGCGGCGCTACGCCACAGGTGAGCATCCCGCTCGGCGCGGGCAGTAGCGCCCCGGCCGCGCTGTCGTCGGCGCCGCAAAGCGAGGGCGGGGCGGCTGCACGCCTCGGCCTGCCGGTCGATAGCGCGCCGGCTGTCGACACGCCGGCCCAGGCAGCGGCCCAGCCGCCAGCGGCGGCGCAGCCGCAAACCGCGGACACGCCGCAAGCTGCAGCGACGCCGGCTGCTTCCGGCGCGCCGTCCACCGCGCCGTCCGAACTCTCCGCCATCGATTCGGTCCTGCAGGGCGGCCGCCTGCTGGCCATCGTCCCCGCATTCATCCTGCTCGGTCTGGGCCTGGCCTTCACGCCCTGCGTGCTGCCGATGGTGCCGATCCTGTCCTCGATCATCGTCGGGGAGGGCGGCAAGGTAAAACGTTCGCGTGGTTTGGTGCTGTCGCTGACCTATTCGCTCGGCATGGCGATCGTCTATACCGCGCTCGGCGTGGCCGCCGGCCTGATCGGCGAAGGCCTGGCGGCCGCCCTGCAGAACCCCTGGGTGCTGGGCGCGTTCGCCCTCCTGATCGTGGCGATGGCGATGTCGATGTTCGGCTTCTACGAACTCCAGGTGCCGGCCGCGCTGCAGACCCGGTTGAGCGGCGTCTCGAACCGCCAGGCCTCGGGCAAGCTGGCCGGCGTGTTCGCCATGGGTGCGATCTCGGCCCTGATCGTCGGCCCCTGCGTGGCCGCGCCCCTGGCCGGCGCCCTGGTCTACATCAGTCAGACGCGCGACGTACTGGTCGGCGGCGCCGCGCTGTTCGCGATGGCGATCGGCATGAGCATTCCGCTGCTGCTGGTCGGCGTGTCGGCCGGCTCGCTCTTGCCGCGCGCGGGCGCCTGGATGGAGTCGGTAAAGCGCTTCTTCGGCGTGCTGATGCTGGCCATGGCCCTGTGGCTGGTGTCGCCGGTGCTGCCGGCCGCCGTGCAGATGGTCCTGTGGGCGGCGCTGCTGCTCGGCTACGGCGCTTACCTGCTGCGCCGGCGCGGGCACTGGGCGGCGCTGGCCTTCGGCGCGGCATTCGGCATCCTCGGCGCGATGCAACTGGTCGGCGTGGCCAGCGGCGGACGCGATCCGCTGGCGCCGTTGGCGCACCTGACCGGCACGCAAAAACAGCCGCTGCACTTCCAGCGCGTGAAGACCGTGGCGCAGCTGGACGCGGCGCTGGGCGCATTGGGCGGCAAGACCGCGATGCTCGATTTTTACGCCGACTGGTGCGTGTCCTGCAAGGAGATGGAGAAGCTGACCTTCGTCGATCCGCAGGTACAGGCGAAGCTGGCGAATACGGTGCTGCTGCAGGTGGATGTGACGGCCAACGATGCGGACGACAAGGCGATGCTGAAGCGCTTCGGGCTGTTCGGGCCGCCGGGGATCATCTTCTTCGATCGCGCGGGGAAGGAGATCGCGGATAGCCGGGTGATCGGGTATCAGAATGCGCAGAAGTTCCTGGGGTCGCTGGAGCGGCTGGAGTGATCGGTTTGCACGCGCGGTAACAGGTGGGTTCGAGAACCCACCCTGCAAAAAACCCTGCCGCATGGCGAGCGCTAGCGAAAAAAGGGATGCCGAGGCATCCCTTTGTCGTTCAAGCCTTGGCGGTCAGCTTTGCAGCGCGGCGCCGCGCTCGCCGTGGTGACCCGGACCGCCATGGCCGCCGTGGCCGCGGTGCTTGAAGCCGCCGCGCATCGCCTGGCTGTCGAAGACCTTCTTCTGTTCCGGCGTGAGCACGGCGTAGAAGTTGTTCAGGGCCGCCAGGCGTGCTTCCATGCGTGCGGTACGCTGCTTCTGGCGCTCGATCACGCGCTCCATGCGCTGCGGAGCGGGCAGGGCGGCGAATGTGGCGCGCTCGCCCTGGTCTCGTGCCTGCGGACGCTGGGCCGGCTTGCCGGCAGCCAGGAAGGCGGCAAACGCAGGTTCCTGCTGCGCGGTGAGTTTCAGGTCGGCGCGCAGCTTGGCGGCGCGGGCGGCCTGGCGTTCGGCGCGCTTGGCCTGGAACTCTGCACGCTTGGCCTGGCGCTGCGCCTTGTGGGCAGCGCGCTGTTCGGCGCTGACGGCATGGCCGTGACGGCCTTCCTGTACAGGTGCCGTGGCAGTAGCGGTCTGCGCCAGGGCGGCGCCGGCGAAACCGAGAGCGGCAAAGGCAACCAGCAGATTCTTGCGAAGGGTGTTCATGTGAAATCCTTTCAGGTGTGTGAGTCAGTCTTTGTGCAAGTGAACTGCTCTCTGCACGGGATCCATCATCTCGAAAAAGTGTAAGCGCAGCGTGTCCCCTGCCACGCACTTTGTATCAATATGTTTCCCCGCTGAATCCATATACAAGCCGATACAAATGCGCTGTTCATGGCCCTTTTAAGTAAGGATAATTGCAGGTATGGACAATTCTTCTACCATCCTCATCGTCGACGACGACCGCGACATCCGCCAGCTGCTGGCCGATTATCTCGAGTCGAACGGCTACCGCGCGCTGGCCGCCGCCGACGGCAGCGCGATGTGGAAAATCCTCGACGAGTCGCGCCCCGACCTGATCGTGCTCGACCTGAACCTGCCCGGCGACGACGGCCTGACCCTGTGCCGCAAGCTGCGCGCCACCTCGACCCTGCCGGTCATCATGCTCACCGCCCGCAACGAGCCGCTCGACCGCATCCTCGGCCTGGAAATGGGCGCCGACGACTACCTGCCGAAGCCCTTCGAGCCGCGCGAACTGCTGGCGCGCATCCGCAGCGTGCTGCGCCGCTCGCACGCCATGCCCTCGAACGCCCCGGCAGAGAACGTGCAGCAGATGCGCTTCTCGAACTGGACCCTGGACCTCACCGCGCGCCACCTGGTCAACCCGGACGGCATCGTGATCATGCTCTCGGGCGCCGAGTTCCGCCTGCTGCGCGTCTTCCTCGAGCACCCGAACCGCGTGTTGAACCGCGACCAGTTGCTGAACCTCACGCAGGGCCGCGACGCCGACCCCTTCGACCGCTCGATCGACATCCAGATCAGCCGCCTGCGCCAGAAGCTGGGCGAAGACGCGCGCATGCCGCAGATCATCAAGACCGTGCGTAACGGCGGCTACGTGCTGGCCGGCCAGGTGACCGTGGAGCCCGCCGCGTGAAAGCCTTCCTCGGCTCAATGACGGGCCGTGTCTTCATCACCCTCCTGCTTGGCATCCTGATCACCGGCGCGCTGACCCAGTGGCTGGCCGACAACGAACGCCAGCGCGTGCTCGAGCATGCGCGCGACCAGAACCTGATCGAACGCGCCGAGCAACTGATCATGGCCACGGAGATCGTGCCGACCGCGGCGCGTCCGGCCTACCTGGAAGTGGCGAACCGTCCCGGCCTGTCGCTCGAAGTCGGCGCGCCGCGCCCGCTCGCCAAGTCGGCCAGCGAGTTCGCCGAGACGCTCAGCGAACGCCTCGGCGCCGGCTACCATATCGATTCGGCCGATTCACGTCCGGCCGCCTGCGAAAGCCCGCCGCGCATTCCGCAGTTGTACGGTCTGCTGTGGGCACGCTGGCGCGGCGCCTGCGAATTCCTGAACGTGCGCCTGCGCGACGGCGAACAGCTGCGCCTGGCCGTGCTGCCGCCGCGCGCCGCCGCCGTCGACGACGAAACCGATTACCGCGGCGTAATCGGCCTGTTCTTCCTCAGCATTGCCGGCCTGGCCTACCTGGTGGCGCGCATGACCACGCGTCCGCTCAAGCGCCTGGCTGTGGCGGCCCAGGAACTCGGCAACGACATCAACCGCCCGCCGCTGGATGTGAGCGGCGCCAGCGAGATCCGCCAGGCCAGCACCGCCTTCAACGCCATGCAGGCGCGCATCCGCCAGTACATCTTCCAGCGCACCCAGATGCTGGCCGCCATCACCCACGACTTGCAGACGCCGCTCACGCGCATGCGCCTGCGCCTGGAAAAGGTGGCCGACGCCGACCTGCAGGAACGCCTGATCGGCGATCTGTCGGCGATGCAGGCCATGGTGCGCGAGGGCCTGGAGCTGGCGCGCAGCATGGACACCACCGAAACCATGCAGATGCTCGACCTCGATTCGCTGCTCGATTCGGTCTGCGACGACGCCGCCGACGCCAGCCAGGCGGTCACTCTGTCCGGCCGCTCGGGCATGGCCATCCTCGGCCGCCCGCTCGACCTGCGCCGCTGCCTCGGCAACCTGATCGACAACGCGGTGAAGTACGGGCGCGAAGCGAGCGTCACGGTCGACCGCGTGAACGGCGCGGCGCGCATCCGCGTGCGCGACAGCGGTCCCGGCATTCCGCCAGCCGAGCAGGCGCGCGTCTTCGATCCCTTCTACCGCGTCGAGACCTCCCGCTCGCGCGAATCCGGCGGCACCGGCCTGGGCCTGACGATTGCCCGCAACATCGCCGAGCAGCACGGCGGCAGCATCGCGCTGGCCAACCACCCGGAAGGCGGACTGGAAGTCACTCTCACACTGCCGGAGTACTATCCTGGGAAATGATGGTGCAGCCAGCCGCCCGCACCAGCTATCGAGACCATTTGTTAAGAATCCTGTAAGTAAGTTGTCACACGCGGATGGCATACTGCCCGCCACGCTTTTGTACCCGAAACATTATTAATCGACTGATCAAGCTGCCGGAACTGGTGGCAGGGGACCTGAATGAAAAAGAATACGCTCGCAGTCATCGCGGTTGTCGTTGCAGCCGGCATTGGCGGCGCCTGGTACATGAACCGCGGCGCCCATGCCGAAGGTGAGGGGAAGAACGGCCAGGCCGCCGGCGCGCCGCAAGGGCCGACCACGGTCAACGTGGTGGCGCCGCGCCGCGAAAACGTCGGTGTCGACGTCGCCGCGAACGGCACCGTGACGCCGCAGCAGACCGTCGACCTGCGTCCCCAGACCACCAGCACGATCCGCGAAGTGCACATCCGCGAGGGCCAGTTCGTCAAGAAGGGCCAGCTGATGTTCTCGCTCGACGACCGCAGCGACCGCGCCGCCGTGGCCCAGGCCGAGGCGGAAGTCGCGCGCGGCAAGGCCAACCTGGCCGATCTCGAGCGCCAGTACAAGCGCAGCCAGGACCTGGTTGCCCAGAAATTCCTGGCCCAGAGCGCCGTCGACTCGCTGCAGAGCCAGGTAGAGGCGGCACGGGCTGCGGTAGCAGCGAGTAGCGCATCGGTACGTGCTTCTCAAGTCAGCGCCAGCTACACCGCGATCCGCGCACCGCTGTCGGGCCGCGTCGGCGCCATCAACGTGTATGGCGGCAGCCTGGTGCAGCCGACCACCTCGCTGACCACGATTACCCAACTCGATCCGATCGACGTCGCCTTCACCCTGCCGGAATCCTCGCTCGGCGCGCTGCTGGCAGCCCAGAAGGCGGGCAAGGTGGCGGTCGAAGCCAGCACCGGCGGCGAAGCGAAGCCGGTCACCGGCGAACTGATTTTTGTCGACAACACCGTCGACCCGACCAGCGGCACCATCCGCGTGAAGGCGCAATTCGCCAACGCCGACGGCCAACTGTGGCCGGGACAATACGTCAACACCCGCGTCACGGTGCGCACGATCCAGGATGCGGTCGTGATTCCGCAAAATGCGATTATCATCAACGCCTACGGCACCTTCGTCTACATCGCCGAGAAAGACGGCACCGCGCGCCAGGTGCCGATCGTGCGCCAGCATGCCTTCGGCCTGAACGCGGCGGTGACTGGCTTGAGCGGCAACGAGCAGGTGATTACCGAAGGCAAGCAGAACCTGCGTCCCGGCGGCAAGATCAAGATCGCCGCCGAAACCGGTTCCGCCGCCAAACCGCAAGGCGCGCCCGCGACGAAGGGTGGTGGAGCATGAATCTGTCCGAACTGTGTATCCGCCGTCCGGTGATGGTGGTCTTGCTGTCGATCAGCCTGGTGCTGGTCGGCATCCTGGCCTACATGCACATCCCGGTCGCCGCGCTGCCGAGCTATAACACCCCGGTCATCAACGTCGGCGCCAACTTGCCCGGCGCCAGCCCGGAAACCATGGCCTCGTCGGTGGCGCTGCCGTTGGAAAAACAATTCTCGACGATTGCCGGCATCAAGCTGATCACCTCGACCAGCACCCAGGGCAATACCTCGCTGACCCTGGAATTCGACACCTCGATCGACGTCGACAAGGCGGCGGTGGACGTGCAGGCGGCGCTGCTGGCCGCCCAGCGCCAGTTGCCGCTGGAAATGACCGACTTGCCGGCCTACCGCAAGATCAACCCGGCCGACGCCCCGATCCTGTTCATGCACATGACCTCGCCCTCGATGGGCCTGGCCGAGCTGAACGACTACGCCGAAAACGTGGTCTCGCCGGCGATCTCGACCCTGCCGGGCATCGCGCAAGTCACCGTCAACGGCCAGAAGCGCTTCGCCGTGCGCGTGCGCGCCCGTTCCGATTTGATGAACGCGCGGAACATCTCGATGGACGAACTGGCCGCCGCCCTGCGCGCCGCCAACTCGAACACGCCGCTGGGCATCCTCGACGGCCCGGCGCAGACGCTGACCATCCAGGGCGGCGGCCAGCTGATGAAAGCGGCCGACTTCGCCAAACTCATCGTCGCCACCCGCGACGGCTTGCCGGTGCGCCTGCAAGACGTGGCGCAGGTCGAAGACAGCTACCAGTCCGTCAAAGCCGCCGGCAGCCTGAACGGCGAACGCTCGATCGTGCTGATGGTGCAGCGCCAGCCGAACGCGAACACGGTGCAGGTGGTCGACGCCGTGCGCAATTTGATGCCGAAGTTCGAGACCCAGTTGCCGGCCTCGATCAAGATCAGCCTGGTGAACGACCGCTCGGTGTCGATCCGCGAAGCGATCCACGACGTGAACCTGACGCTGGCCGGCACCGTGATCCTGGTCATTTTGGTGATCTTCCTGTTCCTGCACCGCCTGACCGCGACCCTGATCCCGGCGGTGACGGTGCCGATCTCGCTGCTCGGTGCGCTGTCGCTGCTGTATGCCTTCGGCTATAGCCTGGATAACATTTCGCTACTTGGGATTACGCTGGCCGTCGGCCTGGTGGTCGACGATGCCATCGTGGTGCTGGAAAACATCGTGCGCCACATGGAGATGGGGAAAAAGCCCTTCCATGCGGCCCTGGTCGGTTCGCGCGAGATGGGCTTCACCATCATCTCGATCTCGATCTCGCTGGTGGCGG
>DAMABW010000023.1:0-21939 GCA_031999925.1 Massilia sp.
GGAAACGCCGTCCAGCATCTGGCTGGAAGACGAGAAGAGCGGACAGTTCGCGCTCGAGGCCACCGAGGGCCTGGGCCGCGTCGACTGGCAGGCGCATGCGCGCGGCCGGTTGCCCGATCTCGCCCACCTGCTGGGCGCGTCCTTGCCGGCGTCCTGCGCCTGCGCGCCGATCTATCCCGAAGGCTTCGCTTTCTGCCCGACCTGTGGCCAGTCGCTGCACAAACTGGGTGGACGCATGCTGCGCCAGCCCGACTGGTGGGGCGCATCCGGCGACCAGGCATTGCCGCGCCACGTGCCGCACGGCTTGCCGGTGACCTCGCTGGCCCTGGGCGACAGCCTGGAAGAACGCCCCGCGGCACCCGCCGCCGGCCGCGCCGAACTGGCGATGCCGGTGCCGCCGAATGCGCATTGCGTGTTTGCGGCGGCCACCTGGGGCTTTCCCGAACAACGCCTGCTGGCCATCGCCCCGGCGCGCGGCGTGCTGCAATACTGGGACCCGCTGGCTCAGTTGTGGCATGTGATGGCGGCCGAGAACACGGCCAGCGAACTGCGCTTCAGCGCCGGCCAGTACGGCTGGCTGCCGGCCCTGAATCCGGCGCGCGGCGAAGTCGGCGTGGTGCCGACGGACGCCGGCCTGGCGCGCCTGTGGATCAATCCGGTGAACGAAAGCTACCGCCTCGAACCGCTGTTCGCCGGCGCCCTGGCCGCGGCACCGGGTGCGATGCGCCGCCACGTCGGCTGCCCCTTCGTGGCCGACGGCAGGCTGCAATTGTTGGCCACCGACAGCGATGTGGCGAACGGCGACATCCTGCCCTGCGGCGATGCGCCCACAAGCGGCTGGATGCGCCCGATCGGCTACGACAACCGCCTGTTCTGGCTGCACGAGGGCGGACAACTGGTGTGGCGGCCGGGCGAGATGCCGCGCTGGATGCCCTGGCCGGGCGGCTGGTCGCCCAGGCTGGAATTCGGCGGTCCCACGCAAAGCCGCGACGGCCGCCTGTGGCAGATCGGTCACGACGGCCAGGCCTATTCCTTCCTCGAGCTTGGCGCGGAACAACCGCAGATCGAATTTATCGACGGCGCGCGCCTCGGCTTTGCCAACCTGCTGTTCCGCCGTGGCCACGCGGTGCTGGACGAGCCCTGGTCGGCCGAACACGTCGAGGATGTGCACGAAGACGATACGCTCGTGCTGCCCCTGCTGCGCAGCTTCAACAACAACCGCAGCCAGCCGAGCGGGCTGGTGCTGCGCTTCCACAAGTACACCGGCCGCGCGGAAGAAGCACTGACGGTGCGCACCATCGCGCGTACGACGATCGAATGGATCGGCAAGCGCAACGTGATCGTCGACGAAGTGGCGCGCCTGAGCCGCCCGCTCGAATGCGTGCCCTTCGTGTACGCCGGCGCGCTGTGGCTGCACCACCCCGACTGGAACGCAATGCGCGGCTGGCGCCTGGAAGAATTGTCGTGAGCGCGCTCGTTTCCCGCATGCTGGCCATGTTTGCGCTGCTGTGCGCTGCGCTGCCGGCCTTTGCCACGCCCCAGGTCTTCCTGGTCCAGAACTCGGGCTGGATGGAACCTTTCTATGCCGACCCGCAATCGCGCTTCAAGCCGCTGGTGACGGAACTGGCGCTGGCGGTAGCACAGCCAGGGGACGCGCTGGTGCTGGCCGCCTTCAACCAGTCGCTGCCCGGCGCGCCGTCCCCGAAAGCGCTGGTGTCCGCCAAGGTAGGCGAGGGTACGCGTGCGCAAGTCACCAAGGCCCTCGCTGGCCTGGACACCGCGCGTAAACCCGGCGGCGCCCTGGCCGATACCGACCTCGGCGAAGCCGTGAGCGCGGCCATGACCCAGGCATTGGGAGGCAAGGACGGCATCGTCTGGCTGGTCACGAACAACCGCAACAGCCCGAACAACGACCAGGCCACGGCCCAGCGCAACCGCGAGTTCTATGAATTGATCCACCGCGGCGGCGCGATCCGCACCGCGCTGGCTTTCCCGCTGCGGATGCAGGTGCAGGGCGAGCACTACCGCGCGAATGGGCTGATGGTGTACGCCTTTGCCATCGGCGCGGGCGGCGCCGGGGCGCTGGAACGGCTGCTGGCAAACGGCAGCATCGCGAAAATCATCACCGAGCCGCCTGCGCGCCTGAAGCCGCTCGACCGCAACACCGTGCGCCTGGTGCCGCGCAAGGTCGAGGATGCGCCGGGCGTGTCCTTCTCGATGGCGCCGAACGGCGTGCTGCGCGCCGACGTGGCATCTGGTGCCACCTCGCCATCGGCCAGGATCGGCTGGGACATCGAGAACACGATGTACCCCTACACCATCGCCAGCGCCACCCTGAGCGCACGCTCGAAGCTGGGCGGCGAGGACCGCCCCGTCACGCTGGGCGGCACGCGGGTGACGGCGCTGGCGCCGGGCAAGCCGCAGCCGCTGGCCTCGACCCTGCAACTGCCGGTGGCGCAGTTGCCGAGCCAGTGGTCGATGGCCGCGATCCGGTCGGCCGGCTCGGCCTACGTGCTGCCGGGGACCATCGAAGTGCATCTGGCGCAACAGAAGCTGAATCTGTCGGGCGCTTTCCGCGAGCGCATGGCGGCGTTGTTCCCGGGCGACCCGCTGCCGGATATCTTCATTCCGCCGGCCCAGGTGCAGGCCTCCACCGCGGTGCTGCCGATCGAGGTGCGCGTGCACTACGGGATGGCGCCGCTGCTGGCGGTGGGCGGCGGCGTGCTGGCCCTGCTGGCGGCAGCCGGCGCGGCGGCCTATGCCTGGATGCGCCCGCAGCGCGCCTACGTCACCGTCGAGGACGAACTGCGCACCATGCACGCGCGCGCCGGCGCCGATCAACCGATTTACGACAAGGCGGGCAACGAAGTCGCGCGCCTGAAGACAACCCTGTTCGGCCACCAGCTGACGGACCTGCGCGAAGGTGCGCAGGTTCGCCTGGGCCGTTAAGCCCAAAAAAAGGAAACCACATGCAAGCGACACCGACCACCACCCCATCCGGCGGCCAGGCCGATCCCGGCTTCAAGCTGCCAGAAGAGAAGAACGCACCCGACGCGGCGCTGCCCCAAACCACGCCCGAAACGGCGGGCGGCCCGGTGGAAGTCGTGCCCGGCCCACTGCCGCCGGCCGCCACCGACACCTCCACGCGCGATTTGTCCATCGGCGCGGCCGTGTTCGTGGTGCTGCTGGTGGTGTACTTCTTTGTCCGCAACGCCTACGTGCACCACATGGTCGTGCGCCGCGTGGCGCCATCGACGGCAGGCAGCGCCGGCTGGCTGCTGTTCGTCGGCCTGGCTTTTCTTTCTGCCGCCGCGGTGCTGGCCATCATCAACGCCAGCCGCTATCTCACCTGGGGCGTGACCGCGCCGCTGGTGGTGGTGGGTGCGGTGGCGCTGGTCGCCGCCTTGTTCATCGGCCGCCGCTGAAAGGGAAGGCATCGCCATGACAGATATCCCCACTCCAGCAAGCATCAACCGCAAGGCCGAACTGAAGGTCGACCTGCGTCCGACCCTGTTCATCGGCGCCGGCGGTACCGGCATGGAAGTCATGATGCGCATTCGCCGCCGCATCCTGTCGGCGGTCTGGAACAAGCAGCATCCGACCCGCGTCGAGTCGATTGCCGACTTCCCGGTGGCGCGCTTCCTGCACTTCGACCTCGACAACAACGCCATCATCGACGAGGGCAAGTCGCAGCGCACCGACCCCTGGTACGAACTGGTGCGCCTGACGGATGAAGAGCGGCTCGTGGAGCCGCTCGACCTGCCGCAATACCACGAGTCCGACGACAGCCTGGCGCGCTTTCCGCTGATCGAAAGCTGGATGCCGCTGCGCCCGAAAAAACTGCGCTCGCTCGGCATCGACCCGTCGAAAGGGGCGGGGCAGATCCGCTCGGTGGCGCGCCTCTACCTGTTCGACAAATACCCCAAGCTGCGCGGCCGCATCAAGGGTGCGCTGAATTTCTTGAGCAGTAATGCCGGTATCGAGCGCAAGGAGAATTACCAGCGCCTCGGTTTGCAGGTGGATACCTCGAAGTTCCGCATTGTCGTCATCGGCTCGAACGCCGGCGGCACCGGCGCCGGCAGCGCCATCGACCTGGGCTGGATGGCCAAGGCGATCGCGCGCCAGGAAGTGTCCGACAGCCAGGTCGACCTGGTGATGTTCATGCCTTCGGGCTTTGCCAAGGCGAACAAGGAGCGCACCGAGGCGAATGCCTACGCCACCATGATGGAGCTGGAAACGACGATGCGCGACATGAATGCGCGCGTGTCGTGGATGGACCCGGACAGCATCCAGGGCAAGGGCGCGCCCTTCGACGACGTGTACTTTGTCGACACCGCCAACCTGGCCAACAAGGCGACCCAGGACGTGAAGGATGTCTACCAGATGGTGGCCGACACCCTGTTCGAGGATTTCGCCTCGGCCGATTTCGCGAATCGCAAGCGTTCGGTGGCCGTCAACCAGCAGCAGCACAAGCTCGGTCCCTACAATCCGCGCGTGCCGGAAGCGCGCTTCGGCGACATGCGCCTGTCGTATTCGAAAGTGTATTCGGCTTTTGGGCAGGCGGTGCTCGACACCCAGCAAAGCCTGCGCGAAGACATCCGTGCCTACGAGCTGGCGGCGCTGATGGTAAAGGAGTTCTTTGGCCTGGTCGGGCGCGACGGCGCCCTGGCGCGCCGTGCCGGCGACGCCGAGCGCGACAGCTTCATGCGCGAGCAGATGGAGATGCGCGAGCGTCCCTTCACCGAATTCCCCGATTTTAAAAAGGGGACGGTCGACGTCACGCCTTTCCAGGAATACGCGCTCACCGAAGGGCTGTTGATGGACAAGGATGGCCGCTCGCTGCTCGAGCGCGTGGAGAGCAAGGTACAGCTTGAGATCGACCGCATCATGGCCGGCTACGACATCAAACTGTGGCGCGAGAAGGTGGCCGAGCTGCTACCGCAACTGGAACGCGACGCCATCCGCGAAGCCGGCGCCACCGCCGAGACCAGCGAAGACCGCATCAAGCGCCACACGGGCGAACTCACCGGCCGCCTGAAGACGCGCGTGCGAGAGCGCCTGTACGCGCTGCTCGACGACCGCAAGCAGGGCGGGCTGGAATTCGTGCTGTCGCTGCTGGAGCAGGTGAAGGCGCGCCTGCTGCAGCGCGACCTGATCAATGCGGAAAAGAATGGCCGCCGCTACCGCGACATCCGCGATGCGCTGCGCACGCGCCAGGTCGAGGAATCCCTGAACAACCTGGGCCAGGCTGCGGGCCGCCTGTTCGGCAAGGATGCCCAGGCGCGCGAAGTCATGGCCCACCTGAAGCGCGACATCGCCGACTACCTGCGCTTCCATTTGCTGGCGGTGTCGGCCGGCCAGGCTATCGAGGTGATGCGCAATATGTCGGCCTGGCTGGGCGACCCGCAAACCACGGACGAGCAGGGCAACGCGCAGTGGAGCGGCGTGGCCGGCGAATTCCAGGAAGGGCGGCGCCATGTGCAGGAGATCCTGCATGCGGTCGACAACCGCATCGCCCAGCTACGTAGCGATGCGCGCCACGAGCATGCCACCTACATCAAGCTGACCGGCGACGTGCAGCCGGCGCCGGTGCGGCTGACGCAAGACGTGAGCACCTGGAGCGAAGAAGTGCTGCTCGAATTCGGCGGCTCCGGCAAACTGTTCCCGCAACTGGGCGACGAGCGCATGCGTTCCGACTTGCTGCTGAAGCTCTTCCGCCGCGCGCAGACGCAGTTGTCGAGCAGTGAGCTGGGTGCCGAGCCGAGCGACCCATTGCTCGACCGCCTGAATGCGATGACGCCGCAGGAACGCCAGCGCGTCTTCGCCGAATGGATCAGGAGCGCGATGCCCTGGGTGAACGCGCGCTTCTCGGCCGAGTTCACTCCGAATTCGGACCAATTCAAGTGTTTTATCGGAGTCGGCGATGTCGCTGCCTGGCGTCGCATGGAGGCGGAAATCCGCGCCGCCGTGCCGACCGGGTTCTTCCATGGCGACCTGGTGTCGATCGTGAACACCGGTGTGCCGGGGCGCGCGGTCTGCTACATCGAATTGTCCGGCATCCCGATGACGGTGCTGCGCGGCTTGCCGACCTGGCGCGCCTCGTACCAGATCGAGAACCCGAAGATTCCGACCCATTTGCACTTCGATTCGACGCGCTTCCGCCATCCGATTTCGCCGTCGATGGACGAATTGAATCGCCTGGCCGACGACTACGAGTGGTTCCTGCAGGCGATCGCCCTCGGCGTCATCCGGCGCAAGGCCGACCTGGGCGACCGCGAGGCGAGCTTCCAGCCGCGCGGCCAATACCTGTTCGAGGTCGAACCGGGTTCCGGCGAGTGGCTGCAGATCGGGAACGAGTTCGCGATCCGCTCGAACGGCCTGCCGGCGTATTATCGCGAGCAGGTGATCGCCGCCGTGCGCAATCGCCTGGCATCGGTGGGGCCGCACCAGCTGGTGCTGCTGGCCGCGCTGATGCGCCACTACCAGCTGCGGGTGTACGAGCCGCGCCTGGAAGTCGACGAGACCGGCGCCCAGCTGCCGTCACCGTCGCTGCCGAACATCACGGCCAAGCGCCTGTTCGACGCCTGGTTCCGGCGTGCGGCGGCGGCCGACCCGTCGCTGACGCATGCGGCGATCGACGCGGCGCTGGCCACCCTGCCCGAATGGACCGAGGCGGTGCCGGATTCGGCATCCGACGCTTATACCTGGGAAGTGGAAAAGCCGGTCGACAAGCGTGTGATCAAGCCGGAGTTCCTGGCCAGCGATGCGCGTGCGGCGCAGGCGGCCGAGCGGCGCACGCACACCGCCACACCGGTGCCGGCAGCGGTGTCCGGTCCGGGCTACAAGCTGTTCGTCGGCGGCGCCCAGCGCGGGCCGTTCGCGGTCGAGGAAATCGCGCATCAACTGGCGCGCGGCGAGATCGATGCCGGCACGCGGGCCTGGAACATGGCCCAGGACACGCGCTTCGGCAAGTGGCAGACCGTGGCCGACATTCCCGGGCTCGCCGGCGCGCAGGGCGATGCCATTCCCGATCCGGACGACGGCATTCCGGATCCGCAGTAGAAAGGGCGCCTGTGGCAGAAGCATCGGTGTATCGTTGTATCCAATCCTCGTGCGGCCGCAGTTGGCCGCGCCGGGTGAACTTTTGTCCGTATTGCGGCACGGCGCAGCAGGAAGGGATCGAGCGCGGGAACGTGGCGGCACATGCGCCGCCTGCGCAGGGCGTTCGTCTCGACAAGCCGGTGCAGGCAAGCGTGCCGGCTGCTGCCGCAAGCGCCGAAGCCGCACCGCGTGTAGAAGACAAGGCAGCGGCGCCGGTACCAACGCCTGCCCCGGCGCCGGCAGCGCCGCCGCCTGCCGCGACGCCACGCACCGCGCCGCACACACCGGTCCCGCCGCGCGCCACACCGGCGCCCGGCGTGCGCGCGTCCTCGACCCTGCCGCCCAAGCGCAAACCCGTGCGCCTGCGCTGGTGGCTGCTGGCGCTGGCCCTGCTGTGGGTGGTCTGGCTGGTCGCCAACCCGGGCAAGCGCCGCGTCGAGGCGCAGATGGACAAGGCGATCAGCCTGGCCACCGCCTGCAAGCCGCGCGAAGCCCAGGGCGAGCTGATTGCCTTGCGCAAGACGCGCGCCACCCCGGACCAGCTACAGCACGTGCAGCAGGTACTGAACGACGCCGCCGCCGACTGCACCCGCAAGCGCCAGCGCGACAAGGCCTGGCGCGAAGCGAAGACCGCGGTCGAGTCGGCGCTGGCGGCATCCTCGTTCGACAAGGCGCGCCAGCGCCTGCGCACCTTTACCAGGCGCTGGGGCGAGGACGATGCGTCGCGTGCAATGCGCGAGAAGATCGAGGCGCGCAGCCCCGAGCATCCGCGCGCCGATGGGACGGGCCGATGAGCTCATCGGTGAGCCACGGAATGCGGGCAAGGTGTATGCTGGCCGAAACGCGAACACGAGGAGGCATCATGAACACCATGACCAAACTGGGCGCGCTGCTGGTGCTGGCGATTGCCGCCGGCTGCTCGCCGCGCGACGGCGACGAGGCAGGCCCCGCGCAAAAGGCCGGCAAGGCGATCGACGACGCCGGCGACAAGGTGGCGCGCGAGCTGCGGGCGCCGCTGGAAAAGGCGGACGAAGCCGCCAAGCGCGTGGCCGAACGCGCCGACGAAGCACGCGACCGCCTGGCCGAGCGCACCGAAGAGGCGCGCGAGAAGATCACGGATGCCACCGCCGAAGCGGGGCGTGGCCTGGAAAAGGCAAGGACGAAGGTGGGCGAGAAGGTCGAGCGCGCCGGCGAAAAGATGCAGGAATCGGCGCGGTAGGGTGGGCACAGGTGCCCACCCTACGCGAGTTACGCGCTTGCGCGTAAATCCTGCCACCCCGCCGTCACGATCGACATATCCACAACCCCCGCACGCCAGGCCTGCTCGAGGTTCTGCTCGATCTCTTCCATCGAGGTCTGCGCCAGGCCGCTGAAGCCGCGCAGTCCATATGCGCGGTTGCGTCCGTGGCCCTTGGCCATGTACAGCGCCATGTCGACCAGGTTCACCGCGCGTTCCCACGGCAGCGGCTGGCCGGCCGGGGCCAGCGGGTAGGGCGCGAAGCCGATCGACACCTGGGCGCTCAAGGTTTCGCCGCCATACTCGATGCGGGTCTCGGCAATGCCGGCCAGCAGGCGGCGCGCTACCTCGTCCAGGCCGCTGCGCGGGATCGCCGGCAAAAAGGCGAGGAATTCCTCGCCGCCCCAGCGCACGATCATGTCGGTCTCGCGCAGGATCTCGCGCAGGCTGGCGGCAATCTTGATCAGCACCGCGTCGCCGGCGCCGTGGCCCCAGGTATCGTTGATGTGCTTGAAGTGGTCGACGTCCATCAGGAACAGCGCGCTCACCAGTTCGTCGCCGGACGTGCCGACGCCGCGTTTTTCCAGCTGCTGGTGGGTGCGCATGAAGTCCTGGAAGTGGCGGCGGTTGTACAGGCCCGTGAGCGGGTCGCGCACGCTCTGCTGCTTGAGTTCCAGGTTCTTTTCGTGCAACTGGGCGTTCGCATGGCGCACCTTGCGGTACAACAGGCCGACGATCACCGACGCCAGCGCGAATACCAGTGCCAGCAGCCACCAGATGCGCTGCTGCAGGCGGCGGTTGTCGATCTCGGCCGACTTCACCTGGTTCTCGCGCTCGAGCAGTTCGATCTGGCGCTGGCGCTTGTCGGCGTCGTATTTTTCCTGCAGCTCGAGCATGGCCTTCTGGCGGCGCTTTTCGAACAGCTCGTTCGACAGCGTGCGCTCGCGGTGGTAGGCCTTGATCGCGCCCGCATGGTCGCCGGCGCGCTCCAGGGCGCCGCCGTATTCGGCCAGCACCGTCTGCAGCTCGGGCTTGTCGCCGTTTCTTTCGTAGATCGCCAGGCCTTCCTCGAACGCGCGCTTGCCCTCGGCGATGCGGCCGCTGGCCAGGTAGGCCTGGCCGATGTTCACGCGCGCAGTGGCGCCCCCGGTCTGGTCCTTGATGGCGAGCGCCGCCTCGAGCGCCTGCTCGCCGTAGGCCAGGGCATTGCGGTAATCATGCAGTTTCAGGTAGCAGTCGGACAGGTTCACCAGCGAGCGCGCCACCATCGACCGGGCGCCGATGCTGCGCTCGAGCGACAGCGCCGCCAGCTGCGCCTTCAGCGCGCGCTGCATCTGGCCGGTGTCCATCGCCAGCCCGTATTCGGTGCCCTTCAGGGTGGCCATGCGGCCCGGCGAATTGATCTTCTCGGCCGCCACATAGGCCTCGGCCAGCGACTCGGACGCCTTGTCGTATTCGCGCATCTGCACGTACAGGCGGGTCAGGGAGTTCAGCACGATCACCATGTGCACCGGCCCGCCATGCTGGCGCGTATAGGCCAGCACGGCCTGCATCTTTTCCAGCGCGCGCGGGAAGTTGCCATCCTCGGCAAACGCCTCGGCCGCCGACACGCCCACCCGCACGCGCACTTCGACGTCGTCGGTGGCCAGCGCGTGGCGTTCGGCTTCCCAGATCAGTTCGTGCGAGAGGGCGAGTTCGCTTTGCGCGTACTTGATGTAGCCCTTGCGTACCAGGCCCTTGGCGATGGCGGCGTCGTTCTTTTCGCGGCGGCCGAATGCGATCAGTTCATCGCAGGTCGCCAGCGCCTGGTCGTTGCGCCCCACCTTCTGGTAGGCCACGCACAGCTCGGCCAGCATGTCGGACTTGTCGGCCACCGAGCCGGCGCGCGCCTCCGCCTCGATCCTGAGCAGCATCGGCAGGGCGCGTTCGGGGATGAAGCGGTTGACTTCGCGGATCTCGGCCAGGCGCGTCCCGAGCGGCGCCGGGGCCTCGGCAAAGGCAAGGGAAGACGTCAGCAATAGCGATGCCAGCAGCGCGCACAAGCGCTTCGATGGCTTTTTCGTCTCCCAAACTGCCGGCATAGCTTCCTCGATCTGGTCGTCGCGCCCACCTATGCAGGACGCTATCGATCATTATAATCGTGTTGCAAAGTGGAAATATCGTTTTTTTTACGCCGCTATCGTAAAAATGCGACGCCAAAACGTCAATATTAGCGACTGCATATTCCGCAGTGCAGCATGGAAACGATGAAGGGATCGTGCTGACAATGTCGCCAGGCAGCATGCTCCTCCGCCCAGCCCGAGGTCGGCTATACCGCCAGTTGCTGCAGCAGATACAGCCGCTGGTACAGCCCGCCCTCGATCTCCATCAATGCCTCGTGCGGACCCGATTCCGTGATGCGGCCATGGTTCAGCACCACGATGCGGTCGGCGTCGCGGATGGTCGACAGCCGGTGCGCGATGGCGATGATGGTCACGCGGCCGCGCACTTCTTCCAGCGCCTGCTGCACGATCTGTTCGGTGGCGCTGTCGATGCGCGAGGTCGCTTCGTCGAGCAGCAGGATGCGCGGCTCGCCGGCCAGGGCGCGGGCAATCGCGATAAGCTGCTTCTGGCCCGACGACAGGCGCGAGCCGCCTTCGCCCAGCGAGGTGTCGTAGCCGTTTTCCAGCGCCGCGATGAAGTCGTGCGCGTGGGCAGCGCGCGCCGCCGCCTCGATCCGCTCGAACGGCAGGCCGCGCCCCATGTCGATGTTCTCGCGCGCCGACGCCGCCAGGATGAAGGGGTCCTGCGGTACCAGGCCGACCTCGTTGCGGAAGCGTTCGTTGTCGATGCCGGCAATCGGTTCGCCGCAAATCTCGATCTTGCCTTCGCCGTTTTCCCGGTCGGCGCTGTAGTAGCGCAGCAGCAGCGACAGCAGGGTCGACTTGCCGCTGCCGGTGTGGCCGACGATGCCGTAGAAGGCGCCCTGCGGGATGTCGAGCGAGATGTCGTGCAGGACGTCCTGGCCCGGCACATAAGCGAAGGTCAGGTTCTTCACCCGCACCGCCGGTGCGTCAGGCGATGCCGCCATGCGCGTGCCGGCGGCGCGTCCCGCCGCGTGTTCGTCCGCACCGGCTTCGGCCAGCAGCGCTTCCACCCGTGCGCTCGCGACCACTGCCTGCTGCAGGCCGCTGAACTGCATCGTAATCTGGATCAGCGGCTCGACCACGCGCGCGATGTAGCTGATGAAGGCGTACAGGATACCGACTTCCACCGCGCCGATCTCGCGCTGGCCGAAGGTGAAGATCACCACCGCCAGCAGCACCACGTTCAGCAAATCGAGCGCGGGGCGCAGCAGGAAGGCGTTCACGCGGATCTCGGCGATGCGCGATTTGTAGTGGCCGTCGTTGGTATGCGCGAAGCGCTCGCCGAAGCGGCCCGCTGCGTTGCTGGCCTGGAGCACGCTCATGCCGCCGATCGATTCGGCCATCTGGCCGTTGATGTCGCTGCGCAGGGCGCGTGCGCGCGTCACCGCCGGCGCCGACAGGCGCTGGTAGAGCCAGACGATGACGATCACCGCCGGCAGTAGGGCCAGCACGATGATCATCAGGCGCCAGTCGAGCCAGGCCATGGCCACCGTGGTGCCGAGCAGGACGATGGTGCTGTCGAGGATCGAGAACAGCACCTGGATGTAGAGCGTCTTCACCGCCTCGGTGTCGTTGGTCACGCGGCTGACCAGTTGGCCGGTGATCGCGCGATCGAAAAAGGCCATCGGCAAGCGCAGCACATGGCCATACACCCATTCGCGCAGGCGCTGCACCGAGCGCATCGCCAGGCCCGACAGGCGCACCAGCTGCAGGTAGCGCAGCCAGGTCGAGAGCCAGCCGGTGATCAATACGCCGCCCAGCAGCAGGGCCATGCGCGTCCAGTCGGCGTGACGCGGCACCAGGTGGTCGTCGATCAGGGCTTTACCCAGGATCGGGCCGACCACTTCCAGCGCAGCCGCAATGATCAGCCAGAACGTGGCCCATTTCAGGTGGCGGATGTCGGGCCAGGCGGCGCGGCGCAACAGAGCGGCGGCGCGCTTGGCTTCGGCGCGTCCGGCCTTTTCGACGGTCTTCGATTTTTCAGCTTGCATCGATGCTCGCCTCCAGTTGTTGATAGCGCCACTGGCTGGCATACCAGCCGTCCAGTTCGAGCAGGGTGTCGTGGTTGCCGGATTCGACCACGCGGCCATGCTTCAGCACCACGATCAAATCGGCGTTCACCACGGCGGACAGGCGGTGGCTGGCGATGATGGCGGTCAGTTCCGGGCGCGAGGCGCGCAGCTCGTCCAGGTGCTCCAGGATGTTGGTCTCGGTGCCGGTGTCCACCGCCGACAAGGCGTCGTCGAGCAGCAGCAGCGAACTGTCGGCCAGCAGCGAACGGGCGATCGCCACGCGCTGGCGCTGGCCACCCGAGAGCGTGATGCCTTTTTCGCCGACCGGCGTGTCGTAGCCCTGCGGGAAGCGCAGGATGTCGTCGTGGATCGCCGCCATCTTGGCCGCTTCCTCGACCTCCAGGCGGCTGGCGCCGGGGCGGGCGAGGGCGATGTTCTCGGCGATGCTGGCCGAGAACAGGAAGGATTCCTGCGGCACCCAGCTGGTGGCCGCGCGCAGCGCCGCCAGGCGGTAGTCGGGCAGCGGGTGGCCGCCCCAGGTCACCGTTCCCTGTTGCGGCTCGGCCTGGCGCAGCAACACGCGCAGGAGCGTGGACTTGCCGGCGCCGGTGGGGCCGACCAGGCCCAGGGTCATGCCGGGGCGCAGCGCCACCGACACCTTGTCCAGGGCGGGTTGGGATGCGCTGGAATAGGTGAAGCTGACATCGCGCAGTACCAGCGGGCCATCCTCGATCGCTTCGAGGCGGCCTTCGTCGACCACGGTGAGCGGCGCGTCCAGCATCGGCTGCAAACGCGCCAGGCCGGCGCGGCCACGCTCGATCAGCGACAGCACCCAGCCGGCCGCGAACATCGGCCAGATCAGCTGGCCCAGGTACATGGTGAAGCTGGTGAGGGCGCCAATGGTCAGCTGGTCGTGCCAGACCAGGTAGCCGCCCAGGCCCAGGGTGAGGGTGCTGGCGGCGGTCAGGGTCAGGCCGACGGCCGGTTCGTAGGCCGCTTCCCATTTCTGGGCGCTCAGGCTGGCGGCGGAGGCCTTGCCGGCCAGTTCGCCGAACTGCGCCGCGCTGCGGGTTTCCAGGCCCAGGGCGCGCAGGGTGCGCACGCCCGAGAGGGATTCCTGCACCTGGTCGTTCAGGTCGGAGAAGCGCTTCAGCGAATCGGTTTCGGCGGTATGGATGTGGCGCGAGATATACCAGAAGGCCAGGCCCATCAGCGGGAAGGGCAGCAGGGCGATCAGGGCCAGGCGGTAGTCGACGCCGAGCAGCATCACGCCCAGCACCATCACCAGGGTCAGGGTGCCGTCGAAGCCGGCCAGCATGGCTTCGCCGGCGGCCATCTCGATGGCATCGATGTCGTTGGTGCCGAGCGCCATCAGGTCGCCGGTGCGCTGCTTTTGATAGAAGGCCGGACCTTGCGCGGACAGGCGCGCGTACAGGCGCATGCGCAGTTCGACGCCAAGACGGTAAGCCGCCGAATACAAGCGGATGCGCCAGCTGACGCGCAGGACGTAGATCGCCACGCCCAGGGCCAGCAGCTCGACGATGCCGACGATCAGGTCGTGGCGCGACAGCGTGTGCGCAGCCAGGCCGTCGATCATGGCGCCGACCTTGCGCGGCACCAGGATGCTGCACACCGAGACGCCGACCAGCATCACCGCGGAAGCCGAGTAGGCCTTCCAGTGGCGCCGTACGAAACCGGTCACCAGACTCGCTAAACTCATGGAATTTCCTTGCTTTGCCACCCGCGAAAAAGAAAGCGGGCCGAAGCCCGCTAGTCTACTTTCTTTGCCGGAGCGGCGCAGCGCGCCTGCCAGGCGCCTGGACTTTTCCTCAGTTGCCTTTCCTGCGACCACGGCCACTGCGAATTTCGGTCACCTTCGGCGCGCCGTTCGATGGCGGGGCGACCGGCGGCGTGGCGTCGACCGGTTCCACTTTCGGCAGTTCGATCTCGACGTCGACATCGACCGGCACGCTGGCCGCCACCGGGTGCGGCGCCAGCGGACCGTCGAGGATTTCGCTGGTGGCCTTGGCGATCGGGGTCGGCTCGACCGGCGGGACAATGCTCGATGTCACGATGGGCGAGGTGTCGGGCGCGGTGTCGGCGGCGGAGACCGAGACCGGTGCCGGCTCGCTGATTTGCTTCGCGACTTGTTCGGTGGCCGATGCGGTTTCTTTCACCGTCTCCTGCACGGTCTCCTGCACCGTCGCGACGGCCGACTCCACCACGTCCGCCGGCGCGGCCAGCGCCGGCACAGGCGCCGCCGCCGCTACCGACCAGGTCTGCAGCGCCGCGCCGCGCAGGCCGGTGGCGATGTTGAAGAGCTCGTGGCCGTAGTCGAACATGGTGCGCAACTGGCGCTGCGATTGCGCGCCGATGGTGAGCAGGTCGCGCGGATCGCGCAGGGCCATCAGCTGGCGCACGGTGCTGGAGGAATGTTCGACGGTCGCGCGCGACAGGTCGAGGTTCAGCGCCACGAGGCGGCTGGTGCGGTCCAAAGCCTGGTCGCCCAGGTTGCGCAGGAAAGAAAATTGCTGGTCGAGCTGGAACTGGCGTGCTGCTTGGAACTGTTCTGGAAGTGAAGTCATCGGAATTCCCTATCGTTCGGTTATGGCGCACTGCAACATAGCCTAGTGTAGACCTGTTGCAGAGTGTTGAAAAGCACAATCTGCCCCGGCCCGTTCGCTGTCGTATCCATACAATCTTGCACTGCAGCACTGTTACAAAGTGACACGCTAATCCCCTTTGCAGCGGCAGGGAAATCGCTACAATGATTTCGACCAGACTGAGGAGTGGCCATGGATCTTGTTGTGCGCAATGCCAGCTTGCCGGACGGACGCACCGGCATCGATATCGCCGTCGAAGGCGGCCGCATTGCAGCGCTCGGCCCGGCCCTGCTTGTGCAGGGTGCGCGCGAGATCGACGCCGGCGGCGACCTGGCCAGCCCGCCTTTCGTGGATACCCATTTCCACATGGATTCGACTCTCAGCTACGGCATGCCGCGCGTGAATGCATCCGGCACGCTGCTCGAAGGCATCGCCCTCTGGGGCGAACTCAAACCGCAGCTGGTGCAGGACGCCCTGGTCGAGCGGGCGTTGCAATATTGCGACTGGGCCGTGGCGCGCGGGCTGCTGGCGATCCGCACCCACGTCGACGTCTGCGACGAGCGCCTGCTGGCGGTCGAGGCCCTGCTCGACGTCAAGCGCCACGTCGCGCCCTACCTCGACCTGCAACTGGTCGCCTTTCCCCAGGATGGCCTGCTGCGCAGCCCCGGCGCTTTCGACAACCTGAAGCGCGCCATTGCGATGGGCGTGGACGTGGTTGGCGGCATCCCGCACTTCGAGCGCACCATGGCACAGGGCGCGGAATCGGTGCGCCTGCTGTGCGAGTTCGCGGCCGAGCAAGGCCTGCGCGTGGACATGCATTGCGACGAAACCGACGACCCGCTGTCGCGCCACATCGAGACCCTGGCCTATGAAACCTGGCGCCTCGGGCTGCAGGGCAGGGTGGCCGGCTCGCACCTGACCTCGATGCACTCGATGGACAATTATTACGTCAGCAAACTGCTGCCGCTGATGCGCGAATCCGGCGTGGCGGCGATCGCCAACCCGCTCATCAACATCACCCTGCAGGGCCGCCACGACACCTACCCGAAGCGGCGCGGCATGACCCGCGTGCCCGAGCTGCTGGCGGCCGGCATCGACGTCGCCTTTGGTCACGACTGCGTGATGGACCCGTGGTACGGCCTCGGTTCCGGCGACATGCTGGAAGTAGCGCACATGGGCCTGCACGTGGCGCAGATGACCGGGCAGGACGCCATGCGCGCCTGCTTCGACGCCATTACCGGCACCCCGGCGCGCATCCTGGGCCTGGAGGGCTACGGCCTGGAACCGGGCTGCCACGCCGACTTCGTGCTGCTCGATGCCGCCACCCCGGTGGAGGCGATCCGCCTGCGCGCTGCGCGCCGCCTCGTTGTGCGGCGCGGCACGATCGTGGCCGAAGCGCCGGCGGCAAGCGCGACCCTGCACCTGCCCGGCCGGCCCGGACGTGTCGACTTTCGTATCGGGCGCTGAGCCGCCGGACCCCGGTGCTAGAATCCCCAGCCGATGTAGTTTTTGATAATTTTTAGCCGAGACGTGAAAGATATCCAGATCCGCCCCGCCACCAGCGCCGATTTCGACGCGATGTGGACCATCTTCAGCGCCCATGTCGCTACCGGCGAGACCTACCCCTTCGGCCCCGACACCTCGCGCGAAGCGGCTCACGCCTACTGGCTGGGCGGCGGCGTGACCTCGCGCGTGGCAGTGCTCGGCGCGCGCATCCTCGGCATGTACCGCGTGGTGCCGAACCAGGTCGGGCGTGGCCACCACGTGGCGAATGCGTCCTACATGGTCAGCCCGAACGCGCAGGGCGTGGGCGTAGGCCGCCTGCTCGGCCAGGACAGCCTCGATGAAGCACGGCGCCAGGGCTACCTGGCGATGCAGTTCAACTACGTGGTCAGCACCAACAGCGCCGCCGTCATGCTCTGGAAAAAGCTCGGCTTTTCGATTGTCGGCACGCTGCCGAAAGCTTTTCGGCACAAGCGGCTTGGCTACGTGGATGCCTACGTGATGTATCAATTGCTGCAAGACCCGGATCACTGGCCGACGACAGACGAATAAGCGCGCTCCAGAGTCGCTTCGCACTCTGTGCGGTGCAGCACGGAAGCCCCATGGCGCGGTGATACGATGAGGAGGTCAACCGGACCTCTTTATCGAAAGTTTCATCCATGCCGAACCTCGAGCCAGACAAGAACGCTGCCTTCTACGTGGTGCTCAACGCCGGCTCCGGCCATTCCGAGACCGAGCTGCGCTGCTCGACCATCCGCGACGTGCTGGGCGAAGCCGGGCGCACCTGCCATCTCGAGATCGTGGAAGACGCGGCCGACCTGGCCGACACCGCGCGCCGCATGGCGCAGCAGGCCAAGGGGAACGGCGGCGTGCTGGTGGCGGCCGGCGGCGACGGCACCATCAACACGGTGGCGCACCAGGCGGTGCTGCAGGGCTGCGTGTTCGGCGTACTGCCGCAGGGGACCTTCAACTATTTCGGCCGCACCCACGGCATCCCCGAAGACCTGGCCGAGGCGGTGCGCTCGCTGCTGACCTCCACCGTACAGCCGGTGCAGGTGGGCATGCTCAACGACCGCATCTTCCTGGTCAACGCCAGCGTCGGTTTGTACCCGACCCTGCTCGAAGCGCGCGAGCACGACAAGCAGCAGTATGGCCGCAGCCGCGTGGTGGCCATCCTGTCGGCCCTGAAGACGGCATTGGGCCGGCACCGCGCGCTGCGCATCACGCTCGAGACCGAGGGCCACACGCGCAAGCTGCGCACGCCCACGCTGTTCGTCGGGAACAATCGCCTGCAGATGGAGCAGGTGGGGATGGAGCCGCTGAAGACGGCGCTGGAAGACGGCGAACTGGCCGCCATCGCGCCACGCCGCGTGGGCAAGCTGGGCATGCTCGGCCTGCTGCTGCGCGGCGCTCTGGGGCGCCTGGGCGAGGCCGAGAACGTGATTGCCTTCTCCTTCAAGCGCATGAGCGTCAAGCACGCCCGCCTGTCGCCGCGGCGCAGCGTGAAGGTGGCCACCGACGGCGAAGTCACGCGCATGAAGATGCCGCTCGAATTCCGCGTGCTGGAAGGGCGGCTGGCGCTGCTCAAGCCACCCCACGCCTCGGCCGACTCGCGCGATGCGGCCTGACCCCGGCTGTTTTCATTGCACGCGCTGGATGCGCACGCCGAGGATGTCGATGCGGTTCCATGGGCCTGTCGTGCCGCCGGCGCCGCTGAAGCTGGCGTTGCTCTCCAGGTAGCTCATGTTGTAGAAGTCGCTCATGCGCAGGGTGTAGGCGCCGGGCTGGAGGCGGGCCGCCAGCGGCGTCGAGAGCACGGCCGGCGTGTGCGTCTTGTCGAACTTCGCGTGCGGCAGCTGGATCACGCCTTGCGCCACGGTCTTGCCTTGCGCGTCGAGCAGGGCCAGCCACTTCACGCCGCCGCTGATGCCCAGGTTGATCTGGTTGGCGCCGTTGTGATAACGGACCTGCACGCGGTAGTCGCCGGCCTGGCCGATCCGCACATCGCGCACCTCGAAGCGGTCCGCCGGCTGGCCCCAGTCGGCCAGGCGCGGCGCGGCGTAGCGGCCGCCGGCAGGCGTCAGAGTCAGGTTGCTCCGCACGCGCGGGTCGGCTACCGCGATGTCGCTCGCCGGCGCCAGGCAGCGCGGCACGCTGTGGTGGCTGCGGTTGCCCGACGCCGCGAACTGCGCCTCGACGGCGTAGCAGGCGTTCGGCGCAGGCACGCGGTCGGTCCAGGCGCCGGCAGCGACCTTCGCGGCCACCAGCTTGCCGTCGCGGTAGACGTTGTAGACCGTATCGGTGCCATTGTCGGCGGCATCGATGCGCAGCTGGGCGCGGCCGTCCGCTGCGCGTTCCAGCTGGCCGATGGCCGGTTCGCGCGGCGCAAACACGCTTGGCGATTCCACATACGGGTCGGCGTTCACGCGCCGGATCGCGCTGTCTGCGCCCGCCAGGGCGCCAAGCCGGATCTCGATCGTGTCGCCGTCGCGCAGCTGCGCCCACGGGATACTGGCGGCGCTCGGCGCGCCGTTGTGCAGGATGGACGCTACCTGGTAGTAGCCGTTGCCCGCGCTTGCTTTCGGCAGCAGCAGGCGTACGCCGATGCGCTGGCCGCGCAGGCGCAGGTTGTGCAGGGTGACCTGGTCGCTGCCCTTGAAGGTCTCGCGGCGCAGCTTGGCGGTCACGAAGGGTTTGAGGGAGATACCTTCATCCGTGGCCGCCACGCCGAACACGTTCTCGACCACCATGCCGATGTAGGCGCCGACCGACCACAGTTGGCGGCGCGAATTGATGACCGGCCCGATCAGCTCGGGATGCTGCTCGTCGAGCAGCAACGGCTGGCCGGACAGCCATTCGAGGTTTTCCATGTTCGAGATGTTCAGCGCCGCGCCGCGCATCAGCGACTCGTAGGCGGCATCGGCCGCGCTGGCATTCTTCCCGAGGGCGGCCGCCTTCAGGCCATAGCCGGTGACGAAAGGCCACATCGCGCGGTTGTGGTACACCGGCATGCCCTGCTGCTGGGGCCAGATCACGGGCGGTCCCATCGGCCCGTGCGGATAGCGCGCCAGGATGCTGCGCGCCTGTTCGTCGCTCGCGATGCCGGTGACGATCGCCAGCGACTGCCCCAGCCAGTCGAACTTATGCATGGCCGCGTCGTCGAAATGGGCGGCGGTGAGGCTGCTGTACATGCCGGCGTCGGCCAGCCACAACCTGGCGTTGATGGCCTGCTTCAGTTGCGCCGCCCAATCCGCGTAACGCGCGGCGCGCGCCGTGTCGCCCTGTTCGCGCGCCAGCTTCGCCGCCAGCTGCAAGGCCTGGTAGTGCGTGGCATTCGTCGACACCGACTTGGCGCTCGCCATCGAGGCCAGGTCGTCGACGATCCAGCTGGCGTAGCTCTGGTCGCGCCAGTCGAGGAAGCTTTGCTCGCCGGTGTACAGGCCATCGTGCGGGTCGAACGCGGCAACGCGGTCGATCTCGATCGTGTTCGACAGCGCCTTCAAGGCCTTCACCGCGAACGCCTGGCGTTCGGCCGGCGCCAGCGTGCGCAGCACTTCCTCGGCCGCAAAGGCCCAGGTCATGCGGTCGGTGCTGACCGGCCAGCTGCCGCCGCTGCCGGTGTCCTGCACGATCTGCAGGCCGTCGGCCGTGCCGGGCAGTCGCGGCGCCTTCGGGACGCCGGCGCGGTAGCCGGCCAGCTTGAAGTCGAGCGAATTGCGCACCCGCCGCGGGTCGAGCAGGGCCAGGCCGAGGTCGGCCGCATACGACAAATCGCGCGTCCACACGTAATGCCACTTTTCGCCGGTCTCGAAGCAGTCGCAGGGAATCGCCGCGCCGCCGTTGTAGTTGCCGTCGCGGATGGCGCTGACCGCGTCCTGGGCCATTTCGCTGCCGGCCAGGGCGAACAGTGCGTCGAAGGCGAGGTTGCCGCTGCGCGTATAAGGGCGGTCCGCACTCTCGGCATAAGTGGCGTGCTGCGGCACCGGGTCGCGCAGCTGCATGGTGCTGGAATGGGTGTAGCTGCGCAACTGGGCTTCGGGATCGACCAGCGAAAAACGGGCTTCTTCAGTCTTGCCATCCCAGGTCGGCCAGGCCAGCGTCGACACGCGTGTGCGGCCGGCATGCGGGTCCGGTGCCGCCGCGGCTGCCTTGTCTTCCAGGCGCGTCACGGTCAGTTGCGGCGCCTGCGGATGGCGTGCATCGAGCGTGAAGCGGTAGGTGCCGGTGCTGCGCACGAACAGGGTCGCTTCCGGGCCGGCCTGGGTGTCGAGCGGCAGCGTGGCGCCGGCTTTCACCGCCACGCTCTTGCCCGCATCCGGCACCCATTCCTGCTTCCACTCCTTGTCGCCGATCTTGAAGCCGTGGTTGCCGTGGGTGACCAGGATGTCGGCCTGGTAGATGCCGCCGCCCTGGTGGCGCAGGGGATGATCCAGACCCCAGGCATTGAAGCCGCCGCGTACATAGAAGTCCTGGCGCAAGGGGCCGGGGTCGGCCGCCATGGCGGCAGCGGTGGTCACGAAGAGGGCTGCACCCGGCAGCCAGCGGTTGGAAAACATCGGTGCTCCTGTCAGCGGTATTCGTTGCGTTCGACGATGCCGCGCAGGACATCGCGTCCTTGCAGCATCGGGAAGTCCTGGGGACGATACACCTTCGGCTGCGCGAACTGCAGCGTGCCGATCTGCGCGGCATACGAGGCGCGCGCCGGCGCAATCGTCAGCGCGCGTCCGTCGAGCCGCGCGCGCCCGCCGGCCAGCGCCAGCGTCGCCGCCTTGCCCGGCGCCAGCGTGAAGCTGACCTGCGAGCGGCGCTTGTCCGCTTCCAGGTAGGCGATGCGCACGGTGCGCGGCGCCTTGCCATGCAGCGTGAAGGTCCAGCGCTCGCCTTTCTCGACGCGGGCAAAGTCGACTTCCACGCGCTCGTCGGCACCGAAGGGCAGCGCCGCCTCGAAGCGTGTCCACGCCGTCGGCACGGCCGGCTCGAAGGCCAGGGTGTTGGCGATCAGGTCAGGCCGGAAGCCGACGTAGTCCTGGTAGGCGTTGCGCGCGTACTCGGCCACGCTCCACGACTGGGCAAAGGTGCCGGTCGGGGTCAGGCCGCCATCTGCGCGGGGCAGGGCATCGAGGTTTTCGCTCATGCTGCCCAGGGTGCCGAGGCCGAGGATCTGCTTGCCCAGATTCTGCGTGAGCGGCCAGCTGAGGTCCTGGTAGCCGTAGCGGTTCAGCGCCGTCACCGCGAAGCCGGCATTCCAGCCCCAGATGGTGCCGTTGTGGTAGGCCGCATCCTTGTGGTGGAAGGCCGGGTTTTCGTGGCGCGGGTGGAAGTAAGGGTCGTTCTGGCTCAGCGAGGCGATGCCGTAG
>DAMABW010000024.1:0-2396 GCA_031999925.1 Massilia sp.
GATGCGCTGGCTGCTCGAGATCTGGAACGCCGCGAAAAAAGTGCGCGCCGGCGGCGCCGACGTGCGCGCGGTCACGGTCTGGGCCCTGCTCGGCTCCTACGACTGGAACTGCCTGGTGACCGAATGCCGCGGCTACTACGAGCCCGGTCCCTTCGACGTGCGCGGGCCCGAGCCGCGCCCGACCGCGGTCGCGACCCTGATGCGCGAGCTGTCGTCCGGCCGCCCGCTGACCAACCCGGTGCTGCAGGGCCAGGGCTGGTGGCGCCGCCCGGGACGCTTCCTGTGCAAACCGGTCGCCACCCGCACCGCCGTGGCCGACATCGCCGTGCGCGACCCGTACAAGTCGCAGCACGTGCAGCCGATCCTGATCACCGGCGCCACCGGCACCCTGGGTTCGGCCTTTGCCCGCATCTGCGAAAAGCGCAACCTGGCCCACCACGTGCTGACGCGCCAGGAAATGGACATCACCGACCCGGCTTCGGTGGAAGCGGCGGTTCAGCGCTTCAAGCCCTGGGCCATCATCAACGCCGGCGGCTATGTGCGCGTCGACGATGCCGAGGCCGACAGCGAAGCCTGCATGACAGCGAACACCCGCGGCCCGACCGTGCTGGCGCTGGCCTGCATCCGCCACGCGATCCGCTTCGTGACCTTCTCCAGCGACCTGGTGTTCGACGGCAGCAAGGAGACGCCGTATGTCGAATCCGACCCGGTGGCCCCGCTCGGCGTGTATGGCCGCAGCAAGGCCGAGTCCGAACGCCGCGTGCTGGAAGCCGACCCGCAGGCCCTGGTGATCCGCACCAGCTCCTTCTTCGGCCCCTGGGATCGCCACAACTTCGTCACCCAGGCCATCAAGGCCCTGCGCAGCGGCCAGGCCTTCGAAGCCTCGAACGACCTGGTGGTGTCGCCGACCTACGTGCCCGACCTGGTGAACGCCAGTCTCGACCTGCTGGTCGACCGCGAGCGCGGCGTCTGGCACCTGACCAACGGCGAAGCCATCACCTGGGCCGACCTGGCGCGCAAGGCTTGTGAAGCGGCCGGCGTCGACGCCAGCCGCCTGGTGGAAAAGCCGGCGGCCGAATGCGGCTACAAGGCGGTGCGTCCGGGCTACTCGGCCCTGGGCAGCGAGCGCGGGCTGATGCTGCCCTCGCTCGACGACGCCCTGGCGCGCTACATGAAGGCGCTCGAGGAGCACGCCAGCGACGACGGCGAACTGGTGGGCGAAGCGGCGCACTACGCGAGCTGATTCGCTTCGGGCACCCGGCCGCCGCCCGGCGCAGGACGCGCCGGCGGCGGCTTTTTTTTGGGTATGCGCCCTCCTGCACGCCGCGGGGGCGATGAGGTAACATGCAGCCTGCGCCGGCGTGCCCGGCATCTTCCTGCGACTCCTACAGGTTCAGCCTTGAAAATCTTTGTCATCAGCCTGCCGTCCAGCCGCGAGCGGCGCGCCCTTGCCGCGCAAAAGCTCGGCGCGCGCGGTCTTTCCTTCGAATTCATCGACGCCGTCGACGGCCGTGTCGACAAGCACCCCTACCTGGACAACTACGACGAAGCGAGCTTCCTGGTGCACCGCCGCCGCCGCGCCGCGCCGGGCGAACTCGGTTGCTACGTCAGCCACCTGCTGGCCTGGGAAAAGAGCGTGGAACTGAACGAGCCGATCGTGGTGCTGGAAGACGACTTCCAGCTGACGCCGGACTTCGAGGCGGGACTGGCGTATGTCGGCAAGTTCGCGGACCAGCTCTCGTTCGTGCGCCTGGAGCCGCTGGAAAAGCACACGGTGCTCACCTCGGACAAGAGCGCTGGCTTCAGCCTGGTGAAGCAGCTCGACGTCGGCATGTGCATGACGGGCTATGTGATCACGCCGCAGGGTGCGAAGAAGCTGCTGGCGCATGCGCGCACGATCCGGGCGCCGATCGATCTGTTCCTGAAGTACACCTTCGACCACGGGGAGCTGATTCACGCGGTGGTGCCGCACGGGGTGTATCCGACGCACGAGGACTCGGTGATCGGGATCGATGTGCGCAACCAGCGCGAGAAGGGGTTTGTGCTGGGGTTGAAGCGGTTTGCTTACAAAACCTTCTACCGGTTCGCGAATTTGTTTACCAACCTGGCGAACGGGTTGCGCAGGTTCTAATCACACTGCGGGCCATGCTTGCTTCACGCGTGGGCACGGGGCGCCCACCCTACCATCGCAACGGCCAGCGGCCACAACAACGTAGGGTGGACACCTGTGTCCACGCGGTGATACGTAACAGATGATTCATCCGGCACGAAACCGGAGCCGATAACAACCAGCGATCAAGCGTTCGACGCCGCCGCAAACTGCAAGCGATACAGGTTCGCATACATCCCGTTCGCCGCCAGCAGCTCGTCGTGCGTGCCCTGCTCGACGATCCGCC
>DAMABW010000024.1:2406-21921 GCA_031999925.1 Massilia sp.
ATTTGCCGTATCGGCTTGTTATGTTGCCTCGGCCGCCGTGAACTGCAGGTGATACAGATTGGCATACATGCCCTTCAGCGCCAGCAGTTCGTCATGCGTGCCCTGCTCCACGATCCGCCCCGCCTCCATCACCACGATCCGATCCGCGCCTTCGATGGTCGACAAACGGTGTGCGATCACCAGCGTGGTGCGCCCGGCCATCAGCGTATCGAGCGCGGCCTGCACCGCGCGTTCCGATTCGTTGTCCAGCGCCGACGTCGCCTCGTCGAGGATCAGCACCGGCGCATCCTTGTAGATCGCGCGCGCGATCGCCACGCGCTGGCGCTGGCCGCCCGACAGGCGCATGCCGTTCTCGCCGATCCTGGTGTCCACGCCATCCGGCAGCTTGGCCACCACGTCGGTCAGGTGCGCGGCTTTCACGGCCGCGGCCAGGCGTTCATAGTCGATGCGCTCGGCGCCGTAGGCGATGTTCGCCGCCAGCGTGTCGTCGAACAGCACCACGTTCTGGCTCACCATCGCCAGCTGGTTGCGCAGGCTGGCCATGGTCAGTTCTTCGTAGGGCACGCCGTCGAGCAGGATGCGGCCCGCCTGCGGATCGTAGAAGCGCGTCACCAGGTTCACGAAAGTAGACTTGCCGCCGCCCGACACACCCACCAGGGCCACGGTATGGCCCGGCGCCACGTCGAGCGTCACGCCGCTCAGGGCCGGCGATTGCGCGCCCGGATAGGTGAAGCCCACGTCCTGGAACTGCAGGTGGCCCTGTGCGCGTTCGATGGTGCGTGTGCCCGGGTCGTGCTCGACCGGCGCGTCGATGATCGAGAACACGGTCTCGGCGGCGGCGATCCCGCGCTGCATCGGGCCGTTCACTTCGGCCAGCGACTTCAGGGGCGTGAGCAGCATCAGCATCATGGTGGTGAAGTTGGTGAATTCGCCGACCGTCATGTCCGACTGGATCGCCATCACGATCACCACCGACACCGCCACCGCGGTGGCGACCTGCGTGATCGGCGTGGTGGCGGCAAAGGCCACTGTCATGCGCTGCGAGAAGCCGCGCATGGCTTCGCTGCGCTGCTCGAAGCGGCGGCGCTCGTAGGCTTCGCCCGCGAACACGCGGATCACCTGGTGGCCGCGCGTGGCTTCTTCGACCACCTGGGTCATCTCGGCGGTCACGCGCTGGTTGTCGCGGTTCAGGCGGCGCAGGCGGCCGGTGGTGGTGCGCACGATCACGGCGGTGAGCGGCACCACGACCATGGCGATCAGGGTCAGGCGCCAGTTCAGGTACAGCAAGGCGCCGAGCAGGCCGAGCACCACCAGCACGTCGCGCACGTAGGCCACGAACACCGAGTTGATCATGTCGACCACCTGGCGCACGTCGCCGATCACGGTGTTGATGATCTTGCCGGTCGACTCCTCGTGGAAGCGCGCCACCGGCAGGCGCAGCACGCGCGAGAAGGCCATGCGGCGCAAGTCGTTCAGCACGCGGCTGAGCACCCAGTTGTTCAGGTAGGCGGTGGAAAAGGTGAACACGCCGCGCAGCGCGAAGATCGAGATCAGGATGCCCGGCACCAGCCACAAGCTGAATTCCACCTTGTGCGGACCGAAGCCCTTGTCGAGCAGGAGTTCGAGCGCCTTGGCCAGCAGCGGCTGGGTGGCGGCGGTGCCGGCCATCGCCAGCAGCGCCAGGAAGGCGCGCGAGCGGTAGGGTTTGACGATCGCCAGCAGGCGTTTGACGATGGTGCTAGTGTCCAAATTCTTCTTTCTGGTTCAGGCTCAGGCCCATGAGGATGAAAATCATCAGCGCGTAAAAGATGCAGGCTTTGCCGGACCAGAACATCATCTCGGTCAGGCCAAAGGCGAAGTAGCCCAGCGCCACCAGCATGCCGGCCAGGGCCGGCGCATTCGGCGGTTCGCCGCGCAGCGCGGCCAGCTTCGCCTGGCGCGCAAAGAAGGCGAACGGCGCGGCCAGGATGCCGATCAGGGCCAGCAAACCGAACACGCCGCCGCTGGCCAGCGCCTGCAAGACGTCATTATGCAGGTGCTGGGGCGCGAGCGCCACGTCGGACAGGGTGCCGTCCTTTACCCAGCGTACCACCTGCTCGTGCGCGACCGCCGGGTCCTGGCCCACCCACGGGTGCTGGGCGATCAGCATGCCGGCGCCCTTCCAGAGTTCGAGGCGGATGCCCATGTTGGTGAACTTGTATTCGCCGCTTTCCCACTGGCGTACGTCGTCGATCCCCTGCTGCACCCGCAGTTGGACTTCGGTGGCGGGCACGAAGTACAGCACGGCGGCCAGCGCCACGCCGGCGCCGATCAGGAGGCGCACGTTGCGGTTGCTGCCCAGGTGGGCCAGGCGCATGCACAGCAGGGCCGCCAGCACCAGCGCGACCCAGCCGCCGCGCGTGCCGGTCATCACCAGCGCCAGGATGCCGGCCAGGCCGCCCAGCAGCGGCCACAGGACGCGCCTTCCTTCGCGCCGGAAGTCGATGGTCGCGGCCAGCGCCACCATGCCCATGGTCAAGGCGATGTCGCCGAAGGTGATGGCATTGATCATGCCGCCGGGGCGCTCCATGTCCAGCACGATGCGCTGCCAGCCGACGAAGCACATCGCGCCGACCGCCCCCAGGATGACGCCCCACCACAGCGCCCGGCGCGGCGGCCGCGCCACCAGCACCATGGCCAGTGCGCTGGCCGCGCACAACATGCGCAGCGGCTTTTCCAGGGAACTGGTCGGCTGCTCGGGCCGCAGCACGTAGTACAGCAGCACCAGCGCGAAATTGAACCCGAAGGCGAGAACGACCCAGCGGATCTCGGGCCAGTGGCGGCGCAGCGCGGCGCCGGCCGCGCGCGGCATGAACAGGGCACTCAGGAGAAGCAGGAAGCTGGCCAGGCCGATGCCTGGGTCGGTGGTGAGGCACAGCGCGGGCACCATGAAGACAAGGGCACCTGTCCATAGCCGCGACGGGGCCATCGTTTTCATCAACTTGTTGTCCATCAGCTCAGAGGTAGGATATTCTTGCGCGCTCGGCGGGGCTTTCGCTTGCAGCCCATGCTGTACGAGTAGAATTTTCAAATCATTATCGCTGAACCCGGCTCGACTGCCAACACGCACGCCCGCGTGGGCGGCCGGGGCCAGCGCAGAGAAAGAGAATCACCGATGACCACGGCACCACGGCTTTCCATCCTCGTCCCCGCCTACAACGCCGAGCAGCACCTGGGCGCAACCCTGCGTTCGGTCCTCGACCAGATGGACGCAAGCCACGCGCTGATCGTCATCGACGACGGCTCGCGCGACGGCACCGGCGCGGTGGTCGAGCAACTGCAGGACGCGTATCCGGCATTGGCGATCCGCCTGATCCGCCAAAGCAACGCCGGCCTGGCCACCACCCGCAACCGCCTGCTCGACGCCGCCACCGGCGAGTACATCCTCTTCCTCGATGCCGACGACCTGGTCCTGCCCGGCACCATCGCGCAGCTCGACGCGATCATCGAGCGCCACCATCCGGACGTGATCGCGTGCGACTTCAACGACTGGCACCCGCATAACATGCGGCGCACGCGTTTGATCGAACGCGGCTATCCGGCGGCGACGCTGCTCACCGACCGCGAAGCCATCCTGCGCACCTTCTTCATGGACCGCCAGTGCTATGCCTGGGCCAACGTGATGCGGCGCGAAATCTACGCGCGCCAGCCGGCGCCGCTGTATCCACCGGGCCGCACCTTCGAGGACATCACCACCACGCCGCAACTGATCGCCGATTGCGCCAGCCTGTACCGCCTGGCCCAGCCCTGCTTCGACTACCGCCAGCATCCGGGCAGCATGAAGCGCGGCCTGTCGCACAAGTGGTGCACCGACTTCGCCAACGCGGTGCTGCACATCCGCCGCCACTTCGAGACGCTGCCGGTGGGCGAGGCGCTGCGCCTGCACATCGACGCCGCGACCATCCACTTCTATAACGTGATCCTGAAGCGCACCTACGAGATGGGCTGGAGCGAGGGCAAGGCGGCGCGTGCGGACGTGCGCGCGCTGCTGGCGCAGAATTTGTTCAACCCGCTCGAGACGGTGCTGGCGGCGATGGAAGGCACGGTATTGGACAGCCACGACCGCCGCGCCGACCGCCGCGCCGCTTCGCAGGTGCGCAAGCTGCTGGCGGGGAACCTGGGCTTCGTGCTCGGTAAATTCCTGGCGCGGAAAATCAAGGTCTTGCAGCGCAAGGCGGTGGCCTGACCGGTATTTCCACTAGCACGACCGGAGTTGCTAGCTGCGGATACCGTAGGGTGGGCGCTCCTGTGCCCACGCGTAAACGATGAACATTGCTGGCCCCCTTTGCGTATTCAAATACGGCCATCACCATGCATGCGTCACGCGTGGGCACGGGGCGCCCACCCTACCAACACAGCGACCAAATCAGTACTCGACCGCTACGTCCTTCGCCCCGAGGTTCAATTCGAGCGCATGCTTGAGCGCATCCGACGGCGCCACCCGCCATTCGTCGCCCAACTGCAGGATGCACTCCACGCCCTGCGGCTTCACGCGCAAACTGACCGGCAGGCCATCCGGGTGACGATACGGCGACAGCACCTCGGCCATCTTCGCCGAGCTGATGCCGCACTCGATGTCCATCTCCAGCTTGTGGCCGTAATGGATGCGCGCGGCGGCGATGTCGAACACCTTCTCGGCCGTGATGCGCAGGCCGCCGTTGAAGCGGTCTTCCGACACCTTGCCGACCACCAGCAGGAACTCGTCTTCCTTGAAGGCGTTGCGGTTCTGCTCGAACACCTCGTTGTAGACCGTGACCTCGACCACTCCGGTCTTGTCGTCCAGCGCCACGATCAGGATCTTGCCGCGCTGGGTCATCTGGGTGCGCACGCCGGTGATCACGCCGCACAGCATGCGCGGCTCGCGCGAGGGCTCCAGGTCTTTCAGTTTCGTCTTGGCGAAGCGCCGCACTTCTCCCGCATACGAGTCGAACATGTGGCCCGACAGGTAGTAGCCGAGCGCGATCTTCTCTTCGGCCAGCTTCTGGCGGTCGGTCCACGGGGTCGCCTTGATGTAGTCGGGCGGGGCCACGAGATCGCTGTCGTCGCCGCCGAACAAGCTGACCTGGTTGGCCGCGGCCGCTGCCTGGCCGGCCGCTTCCATCGCGAAGGCCACGGAAGCCAGCAGCACGGCGCGGTCGACGCCGAAGGCATCCATGGCGCCGGCGCGGATCAGGGACTCGATGGTGCGGCGGTTGATCTGCTTGCGGTCGACGCGCTTGCAGAAGTCGAACAGGTCCTTGAACTTGCCGCCCTCCTGGCGCGCGGCGATGATCGCCTCGATCGCGCCCTGCCCCGCGCCCTTCACGCCGCCCAGGCCATAGCGGATGTTCGACACCTGCTTGCCGGTCACGGAACGCGGCGCCCCTTCCGGCGTGAAGCGGAACTGCGACTCGTTCACGTCGGGCGGCAGGATGGTGAGTTTGCAGACATCGATCGCATCCTCGACCAGGATCTTGATCTTGTCGGTGTCTTCCATCGCCAGCGACATGTTGGCTGCCATGAAGGCGGCCGTGTGGTGCACCTTCAGGTAGGCCGTGTGGTAGGACAGCAGCGCGTAGGCGGCGGCGTGCGACTTGTTGAAGCCGTAGCCCGCGAACTTTTCCATCAAGTCGAAGATCTCGTCGGCCTTTTCGGTCGACAGGCCGTCTTTCGCCGCACCGGCGCGGAAAATCTCGCGGTGCTCGGCCATCTCCTCGGCCTTCTTCTTGCCCATCGCGCGGCGCAGCATGTCGGCGCCGCCCAGCGAGTAGCCGCCGACGATCTGCGCCATCTGCATGACCTGCTCCTGATAGACCATGATGCCGTAGGTCTCGGACAAAATGGACTCGGTGCGCGGATCGGGATAATCGAACTTCTCGCCGTGCTTGCGCTTGCAGAAGTCGGGGATCAGGTCCATCGGGCCCGGACGGTACAGCGCCACCAGCGCAATGATGTCCTCGAAACGGTCGGGACGCGCATCCTTCAGCATGCCCTGCATGCCGCGCGACTCCAGCTGGAAGATGGCGACGGTCTTCGCATCCGACAGCAGTTTATAGGACGGCCGGTCGGTCAGCGGCAGGGTTTCGAGATTGAACTCGGCGTCCTGCGGATCGAGCGCGCGGATGTAGTTGACGGCGCGATCGAGAATCGTCAGCGTGGTCAGGCCCAGGAAGTCGAACTTCACCAGGCCGACGGCTTCGACGTCGTCCTTGTCGTACTGCGACACCACGCCGGCGTCGCCGCCCTGGGTGTACAGCGGGCAGAAGTCGGTCAGTTTGCCCGGCGCGATCAGCACGCCGCCGGCGTGCATGCCGATGCCGCGCGTGATGCCTTCGACCTGCTGGGCCAGGTCCAGCAACTGCTTGACCTCTTCCTCGTTCTCCAGGCGTTCCTTGAGCAGCGGTTCTTCCTCGATGGCCTCGGCGATCGACACCGGTTTGCCCGGCTTGAACGGGATCAGCTTCGAGATGCCGTCGCAGAAGTTGTAGCCGAAGTCGAGCACACGGCCGACGTCGCGGATCGCGCCCTTGGCCGCCATGGTGCCGAAGGTGGCGATCTGCGAGACCGCGTCGCGGCCGTACAAATCCTTCACGTGCTGGATCACCAGTTCGCGCTTTTCCTGGCAAAAGTCGATGTCGAAGTCGGGCATCGAAACGCGTTCCGGGTTCAGGAAACGCTCGAACAGCAAGTTATACTTCAGCGGATCCAGGTCGGTGATCTTCAGCGCGTACGCCACCAGCGAGCCTGCACCGGAACCGCGGCCCGGGCCGATCGGCACGCCGTTGTTCTTGCCCCACTGGATGAACTCGGCAACGATCAGGAAGTAGCCCGGGAACTTCATCTTGATGATGGTCTGGTTCTCGAACTCGAGGCGCGCCTCGTAGCGCGGGCGCTCCTTTTCGCGCACGGCCGGGTCCGGGAACAGCTGGACCAGGCGTTCCTCCAACCCTTTCTTGGTTTCCGAGACCAGGAAGTCGTCGATGGTCATGCCTTCCGGCGTCGGGAAATCCGGCAACTGCGGTTTGCCCAGCGTGAGGGTGACGTTGCAGCGCTTGGCGATTTCGACCGAGTTGGCCAGCGCGCCCGGCAAATCCTTGAACAATTCAAGCATCTCGGCCTGCGACTTGAAGCACATCTCCTCGTTGAAGCGGCGCACGCGCTTGGCGTTGGCCAGCATCTCCCCTTCGGCGATACAGGTACGCGCTTCGTGGGCGATGAATTCGTCCTTGCTGATGAACTGCACCGGATGGGTCGCCACCACCGGCAGGCCCAGGCGGCCGGCCAGCGCCACCGAATGGCGCACCTGCTGTTCCTGGTTCGGCTGGCCGGCGCGCTGGATCTCGATGTAGAAGTGGCCGGGGAAGATGCGCGCCCAGCGCTCGGCGGCCTTTTCGGCGCGGGCGATGTCGCCGTTGTCGATGGCCTGGCCGACGTCGCCGAAACCGGCGCCCGACAGCACGATCAGGCAGTTGGCCTGGTTCACTTCCGGCTCCAGCGTGGAGACCGACGTCGCCAGCGCTTCCAGCCATTCGACGCGCAACTCGGCGCGGCCCTTGTACTGGTTGGTGAGCCAGGCTTTCGACAGCAAATCGCACAACTGCAGGTAGCCGCTGCGGTTCTTCGCCAGGATCAGCAGGCGGTGCGGCTTGTCGCGGTTGTCGTCGTTGGTGATCCAGGCGTCGACCCCGACGATCGGCTTGATCCCCTTGCCGCGCGCCGCCTTGTAGAAGCGCACCATGCAGAACATGTTGGCCAGGTCGGTGACAGCCAGCGCCGGCTGCTGGTCCTTGGCGGCTGCGCCAACCAGGTCGTCGATGCGCACCAGGCCGTCGGCGATCGAGTATTCGGAGTGGACGCGGAGATGGGTGAAAGTCGGGGAAGTCATCCCGTCATTTTACCTCGGCAGGCGGCGGGCCGGTGGGGTCCGGGCCGGTTTTGGCGGCAGCGCCCGGCCCTGTGCCCCGCAGCGCCGAGTTGCGATCTCACAACAATACGCGACGCGGACAGGCATGAAAAAACCCGGCCGCGGCCGGGTTCTCGATGACGCTAAAGCCGATCAGCCGCGCTTGCGGCGGCTCGCCAGGCCCAGGCCGGCCAGTGCCAGGCCGAACAGCGACAGCGTTGCCGGTTCCGGCACTTCGCTCACGCGCAGGTTGTCGATGCTGACTTTCACGCCCTTGTCGATGTTGACGGTGCGGATGCCGATCTGCGACACCGACGAGATCTTGCTGGCGCCGGTGGCGACGCGGTCGGCGCCGGTCAGCGAGGTCATCTCGTAGGCGGTCGGGTTCATCCAGGCGGCGAAGCTGTTGTAGTACTCGGAACCGTCGGTCTTCGACAGGTAGCCCAGCAGGTGGTAGCTCTGGCCGGCGACCAGGTCGCTGCCCAGCAGGTAAGGACCGCCGGTGCCGACGGTGCGCACGTACAGGTCGTCGGTGCAGACGCCGGTGTCGCAGTTCGACTTCAGGCCGAAGCTCGGACCATCCTTGTCGCCCAGCCACAGGCCCATGAAATCGTTGTTGCCCAGCGTGCCGGTGTACGAGAAGCTGAAGTCGACGATGATGCCGCCGGTCTGGGTCTCGGCCAGGTTCCACCAGGCTGCGCGGTCGTTGTTGCTGCCGAAGGTCAGCGACTTGTTGCCGTCGACGGTGGTCAGGGCTGGCTTGCTCTTGGCAGCGGTGATGTCGGTGCCCCAGTTACCGTTGAAGCCGGCGCTGGCGCCGTCGAAATTGTCGTGGGCGACGACGATGCCGGCATTGGCGTTGGCACTGAAGGCGAATACGAGCGAAGCGACAGCGTAGGAAAGTTTTTTCATGATTTTTAAGCAGGATTAAAAATGGAACCGCTGCCATATAAGCATGAATCATGCCTGCAAGAAAAATCTAATTAAAAACAAACACTTGAGTTATCTATCTGGAAATTAAGATTACGTAATGTAAAGTTTTCCGACAATCAACCCGCCCTGACGCCGGCGCGCACCTCCCCCCGCTTATAATACTGTTCACTTTTCCCAGGCTTCCTACGCGCGACATGCATCCCTGCCTCACCCCACGCCCCGGCCCGCTGGCGGCCGCTTCCCGATGAGCCAAGCCGAGCGCGATGGCGCTTCCCTGGCGGCGCTGCTGCTGGCGCCGGCACCGGACCGCGGCCCCGGCATCGCCGTGCTGCCGGCGCAACTCCTGGCCAGTTTGGCCACGCTCCCGGCCACGCTCGCGGCCCCGGGCGGCAATCCCGGCGCGGGCGCACGGTTCAGCGCGCCCCTGATGCTGGCCGCGCGCGCCGTGCTGCGCCGTCCGCGCGTGCGCCAGTTGGCGCTGCGCATCCTGAAGCGTTTCCCCGGCCTGTACGCGCGTGCCTACCGCATGCTGCTGCAGGGCGGCGGCGCCGCTCCGGCAGGCGTCGATGCGGCGCCCGCCGGGCTGTCGCCGCGTGGCGCCCTGCTCTACCGCGCACTGCGGCGCGCGGGCGCGGCATCGCAACGGCAACCGGCGCCCGGCACGCGCCGCAAGCTGGCCTTCGTGTGCCCGATGCCGCCGCAGCGCACCGGCATCGCCAGCTATGCCGTCGAACTGCTGCCCGAGCTGATGGATGCCTTCGACATCGAACTGGTGGTCGACCAGCCGGACGTCGATTTGCCGCCGGCGCTGGCCGCGCTGCCAGTACGCCAGGCCGCCTGGTTCGCCGAGCATGGCGGCGAGTACGACCAGGTGCTTTACCAGTTCGGCAACAGCCCCTTCCACAGCCACATGTTCGCGCTGCTGGCGCGCCATCCGGGCGTGGTGGTGCTGCACGACTTCTTCCTGGGCGGGGCGCTGGCCCATGCGCAGATGAGCGGCGCCATGCCGCAAGCCTGGCAGGACGCGTTGTTCCACGCCCACGGCTACCTGGCCGTGCGCGCCGGCGGCGCCGATGCCGGGGTCGGCGCGCACAAGGCCTGGCCCGCCAGCCTGGGCGTGCTCGAACACGCCACGCGCACCATCGTCCATTCGCGCCATGCGCGCCGGCTGGCAGAAACCTGGTACGGGCCGCAGGCGGCCTCGCACATCGACGTCATTGCGCATCCGCGCAAGCCGCCGGCCGTGCAGGACCGCGCCGCCGCGCGCGCCGCCCTCGGCATCGCCGACGACGCCTTCCTGGTCTGCAGCTTCGGCTTCGTCGCGCCGAACAAGCTGGTGCATGAACTGCTGGAAGCCTGGCTCGCCTCCAGGCTGGCGCACGATCCGCGCTGCCATCTGGTGCTGGTCGGCGCCAACCACGACAGCCCCTACGGCGTGCGCGTGGAAGAGATCGTGCGCGGCGCCGGGCCGGATGCGCGCATCCGCATCGCCGGCTGGTGCGACGACGCGCTGTACCGTACCTGGCTGCAGGCGGCCGACGTCGGCGTGCAACTGCGCGCCAACGCCCACGGCGAAAGCTCGGGTGCGGTGCTCGATTGCCTGAACTACGGCTTGCCCACAATCGTCAACGCCAACGGCTCGATGGCCGAATTCCCCGAGGATGCCGTGTGGCGCCTGCCGGACAGCTTCGCGGTGGCTGAACTGGCCGCCGCGCTCGACACCTTGCGCGGCGACGGCGCGCGCCGCCGCGCCCTGCGCGAACGCGCGGTGGCCCTGCTCGACGCCGGTTTCCGCCCGGCGCGCTGCGCGGCCCAGTACCGCGCCACGCTCGACCGGGCGTATGCGGACGGCCTGTCGGAGGCGGCGCACCTGCGTGCCGCGCTGGCGGCGCACGGCGGCGCCGGCGACACGGCGCTGGCGCGCCTGGCGCAGGACCTGGCCGGCGCGCCGACGCACATGCCGCGCCGCCAGCTGCTGGTCGATATCGGCGCATCCGGCAACGATGCGACGGCCGGCGCCCTGCTAGCTGCCCTGCTGGCCGAGGACGGCGGCGGCCTGCGGGTCGAACCGGTCCGCTTCGACGTGCGGGATGGCCAATACCGCTATGCGCGCCAGGCGGCCGCGCGCCTGCTCGGCATCGCCCTGCCGCGCGGCGACGAGCCTGTCGACGTGGCGCCCGGCGACGCGCTCGTGCTGCTCGACACGGCGCAGGCCGCGCCGCGCGCCGCCATCCTGGCCGGCTGGCGCGATCGCGGCGTGACCGTGAACCTGGTGCTGCAGGCGGCGCCGGCCGGCGCCGCCGAGGCCGCGGCGCTGCGCACCCTGGCCGGCGCGGCCGACCGCCTGCTGTGCGCCGACGCAGCACTGGCGCAACAACTGGCCCATGAAATCGCCTGAAAATCGCGCAAACAAGGCCCCGTCCGGCCCTGCGGCGGGGCCGCCGGACCCGGCCGGCTTATAATGTCGGCTGTCCAGAATTTCGCATCTTTCCACACCATGCACACCACCACCGACCAGGCCGCGCCGGCCGCCACCTCCGCCGCGACCGGCCCCTACGTCAACATCGCCGCCTATAAATTCGTCAGCTTCGACGACACCGAGGAAAAGCGCCCGCAGTTCCAGGCCCTGTGCCAGGAACTGAACCTGAAAGGCACCATCCTGCTGACGCCGGAAGGCATCAACATGTTCCTGTCCGGCCTGCCGGCCGACATCGAGGCCTACCTGGCCTGGCTGCGCGCGGATGCGCGCTTCGCCGACATCGAAGTCAAGTACAGTTATTCGGAAGAACAGTCGCACAAGCGCATGCTGGTGAAGATCAAGAAAGAAATCATCACCATGCGCATGCCGCTGATCAAGCCGGAACTCGGCCGCGCGCCGTCGGTGGAAGCGACCACCCTCAAGCGCTGGCTCGACCAGGGCCACGACGACAACGGCAAGCCGGTGGTGATAGTCGACACCCGCAACGATTTCGAGGTCGACGTCGGCACGTTCGACAACACCGTCGACTACCGCATCGCCAAGTTCACCGAGTTCCCGGACGTGATCGCGGCGCACAAGGACGACTTCGCCGGCAAGACCGTGGTCACCTTCTGCACCGGCGGCATCCGCTGCGAAAAGGCGGCGATCCACATGCAGAACATCGGCTACGACAACGTCTACCAGTTAGAGGGCGGCATCCTGAAGTACTTCGAGGACGTCGGCGGCGCCCACTACACCGGCGACTGCTTCGTGTTCGACTACCGTACCGCGCTGAACCCGAAGCTGGAGCCGACCGTCACCACCCAGTGCTTCGCCTGCCGCGCCGTGGTCACCCCGCGCGAACAGCTGTCGCCGCAGTACGTGTATGGCGTGTCGTGTCCGCATTGCGCGGACACGGCACGGCAGGCTTGACCAGACCGGCAATGGGTCAGGAAGCCTCGACGCCGATGCCGCGCAGCCTGAAGCGCGCCGCAAGCCGGATTTTCAAGAATGCCGCGTTGCGCGCGGTCGCCTTCGTGATAGCCCGGCCGCGGCTGGATAACTTCCTGCGGCGCCAGCTTTTCCGTTTTCCTGGTCTTGCCGGGCGCGTGCGTGCAGCCGTGGCGCGCTCGCGCCGCGCCGACTGGCAAGTGCTTCCGACACCGCTTGCCGACGAAGCCGACCTCACCGACGCGGCGCGCCAGGTGCTATACGACCTGCGCCGTGCGATCGACCGCAACCGTCTTCCCTGATTGTCCCCAATGCGCATTCTCCTCGACCTGCAAGCCTGTCAGGCTTCCAGTATGCACCGCGGCATTGGCCGTTATTCGATGGCACTGGCACTGGCCATGGCACGTAACAGCGGCGCACATGAGCTGCGCATCGCGCTGAACGACGCGTTTCCGGACAGCGTCGGCACACTGCGCCACGCGTTCGCGGACCTTGTGCCGCCATCGCACATCACGACCTATACGGCGCTGACACCGGCCGCCGAAGTCGATCCGGCCAACGGCTGGCGTATCGCCGCGGCCGAACGCATCCGCGAGCGCTACCTGGCCAGCCTGCGTCCCGACATGGTGCATGTGGCCAGCCTGTTCGAGGGCCTGAGCGACAATTCCGTGGTATCGGTACCGCAAGCGGGCGGGCATGTCGATACGGCTGTCACGCTGTACGACCTGATTCCGCTGTTGAATCAGGACCGTTACCTGGCCGACCCCAACATCGCACGCTGGTATCACCGCAAACTCGGCAACTTGAAAAGTGCCCAGTTGCTGCTGGCCATTTCTGGCCATGCGCGCAGCGAAGCGATCGACGTGCTGGGTCTCGCACCCGATTCCGTGGTCGACATTTCGTCGGCCGTCGACGATATCTTCCGCCCGCGCGTGCTTGCGCCGCAAGAACGCGGCGCGCTGCTCGAACGGCATGGCATCCGGCGCGAATTCATCATGTACACCGGCGGTATCGATTGGCGCAAGAACATCGAGGGCCTGATCGAAGCCTATGCCCTGCTTCCAGCGGCAATGCGCCGGCAGTACCAGCTGGCGGTGGTATGCAGCATCCACGAGCCGGACCGCCAGCGCCTGCAGCGCCTGGCCGCGAAATGCGGGCTGGCCGCCGATGACCTGGTCCTCACCGGCTTCGTTACCGACGACGACCTGGTATCGCTCTACAACAGCACGACGCTTTTTGTCTTCCCTTCCCTGCATGAAGGCTTCGGCTTGCCGGCGCTCGAGGCCATGGCCTGCGGCGCGGCGGTGATCGGTTCGAACAGCAGCAGCATTCCCGAGGTGATCGGTCGTGCCGACGCCCTGTTCGACCCTGCGCGCGTCGCGTCGATCTGCAGCGCGATGGCAAGCGTACTGGGCGATCCGGCGCGCCAGGCCGTCCTGCGTGCCCATGGCCTGCAGCAGGCAACGCGCTTCTCGTGGGATGCGAGCGCCAGGCGCGCGCTCGCGGCTTTCGAGGAAGCGCACAGCAGGCGCGCGGCCGCTGCCGGCACCGTCGTCGCGGTGGCGCCAGCCGCCCCGGCCGCGCGGCCGCGACTGGCCTATGTCTCGCCGCTCCCCCCGGAGCGCTCGGGTATCGCCGGCTACAGCGCCGACCTGCTGCCGGAACTGGCCCGTTACTACGACATCGAACTGGTACTGGCGCCGGACCGGGCAGGCGCGCCCTACACCACCGGTGGTTTCCCGCAGCGCAGCGTCGCGTGGTTCGACGAGCATGCGCACGAATTCGACCGCATCGTCTACCAGTTCGGCAATTCGACCTTCCACACCCACATGTTCGGGCTGCTCGAACGCCACCCGGGCGTCGTGGTGCTGCACGACTTCTTCCTCAGCGGCGTCCTGAATCACACCGAACCCGATCATGCGCTGCCGAACCATTATGCGCGCATGCTGTACGGGTCGCACGGCTACCCGGCGCTCGCCTACGACAAACGCGAAGGCCGCTATCCGTCGGTGCTGGCGTATCCCTGCAACCGGAGCGTGCTCGAACGCGCCACCGGCGTCGTCGTGCATTCGGCCCACGCGGCGGCCCTGGCCGAACATTGGTATGGCCCGGCGCTGGCGGCACGCCTGCGCGTCCTTCCCCTGCTGCGTACCGCACCCGACGCGCAGGACCGGGCGGCGGCGCGGCGTGCGCTTGGCATCGGAGAAGACGAATTCGTCGTGTGTTCGTTCGGGATCGTTTCCGCCACCAAGTGCAACGACCGGATCGTCGAAGCCTGGCTCGACAGCGCAATCGCGCACGACCCGCGCGCCCGGCTCGTCTTCGTCGGCGAAGCGGGCAACGACCGCTTCGGCATGGCGCTACGCAAGCACATTGCGGCGCATCCGCGCATCGGCATCACGGGATATGCAGGCGACCTGGAATACCAGCAATACCTGGCTGCCGCCGACATTGCCATCCAGCTGCGCAGCGGATCCCGTGGCGAGACTTCGGCCGGGGTGCTCGACTGCCTTGCCGCCGGCCTGCCGACCATCATCAACGCCCATGGATCGGCGGCGGAAGTGCCGGCCGAGGTCTGCATCCGTCTCGACGACGCGTTTACGAACGCGTCCCTGTGCGATGCGATCCTGGCCCTGCACGACGCTGCCGGACTGCGTGCGCAACTGGGGGAACGCGCCAGCGCCTACATGCGCGCGCACCACGCGCCAGCCCATATCGGCGCCCTGTACCGCGATGCGATCGAAGCGTATTTCCGCGACAGCGACGGCGCAGCGGAAATCCGCCTGGTGGATGCGATTGCCGGCATCGGCGGCGAGCCCGTCCAGTCCGACCTGCTGCAGGCCGCGGCCGCGATCGCCGCCAACCGCCCCCGCTACGGCGTGCGCCAGTGGCTCGTGGACGTGACCGCCCTGGCCGGCGCCGCCCGCGACGCCGGTGCGGCCGCGCAGCGCGAACAGGTGCGCGCGCTGGTTCTCGACCCGCCGGCCGGCGTCCGGGTCGAACCGGTGCGCTACGACGGCACGCGCTATGTCTACGCGCGTCGCGTCACGCTGGCCCTGATCGGCCGTGAAGACCTGACGATCGAGGATGCGGTAGCCGGGGCCGGACCGGAAGATGTCTTGCTGGCGCTCGATGCGGCGATGCCGTCGCACCTGCCGCCGGCATGGGCGGCGCGCGGGGTTGTCGTTTCCACGATCGGAGAAATGGCGGCCCGCTGAGGGATGGGCTCTTGTCCGGGCGGCACCGTTTACACGGCAGTTCCCCGGCAAGCTGGCTGGCACGGCGTGCCGCGGGAACCGGCGCCGGATGTGCTGGTTCTTGCGTCCGTCTTCCGCGTGCTCAGCGATAGATCCAGCGCTTGCTCAACACGAAACCGATTGCCGCGATCACCGGCAGCGATACCACTTTGCCGATCAGTGCGATCCCGAACAGGGCCATCGCTCCTGCAACGAATGCAAGGGTCAGCAGGTAATTCATCGCCACCACGCACAGATACCGGAAGAACGAGTGCAGACTGGTTGCACGCTTGAACGTCACACGGGCGTGGAACGCATAATTGACAAGCAGTCCGCCGCCAAAGCCGAGCGAGGTGGCCAGGTAGACGCCGACGCCACCGAGGATCAGCATCTGCATCAGCCCGATGTCGACCAGGGCGCTCAGGACGCCGCCAGCCAGATAGGTCAGGACGCGGGCGTCCAGGCCCATCAATCGGTTCATGGCTTCCGCCGCATGGCGATCTTCTTGTGCAGTGGGCGCTTCGGTACCGATTCGACGTCGTTGGCCAGGAAAGCGAGCAGCAACTGCAAACCCATCAGGATCGGCAATGCGGCCAGCATCACCGTACCGGCCGGCGTGGCGACACCCGTATCGGCCGACTGAATCCAGTGTGCCAGGCCATAGCCGGTTCCGGTACCAAGCAAGAGGATGCCCAGAGGGAGTTCAATCGATGCCACCGACATATTGCGCAGATAATAATTGTAGAAGATGCGCTTGCCAAAATTGCGTGCATGCTTGACCAGGAACTCGGAAATGATCTTGGAAATCTTCAGGTTACTCACTTCGTCGGCATAATGCGCGTCCATCGGCACGTCCACAACCACGGCGTGCAAGGTGTTGAGCCGGAAGAGCATGTCGGTTTCGAAAAAATAACGGCGGCTGATGCGCCCGAAAGGCAGATGGCGCGCCGCATCGGCGTGAATCGCCGTATAACCGTTGGTTGGATCGAACAGGTTCCAGTAGCCGGATGACAGCTTGGTCATCAACGACAGAACCGCATTGCCGAACAGGCGGACCGGCGGCATGGCGCGAATCTGTTCCAGGTCGAAGAAGCGGTTGCCTTTGGCATAGTCGGCTTCGCCTTCCAGAATCGGCGCGGCAAACTGGGGGATCAGGGCCGGGTCCATCTGGCCGTCGCCATCGACCTTGACGATGACCGTGATACCCTCGTCGATCGCCGCCTGGTAGCCGGTCATGACAGCGCCGCCGACGCCCTGGTTTTCCGCATGTTCGATGACCGTCACGCGTGGGTCGGCACACTGCTCGCGCACCAGCGCACCCGAGCCATCCGGGCATTTGTCGTCAACGACGTAGATCCGGCTTACTTCCGGTCCAATGCGTGCGAGGACGTCGAGGATGTGCCGTGTAACACGGTAGCTCGGAATGACGACGCCAATTGTTGCCTTGGAAATCATGCTTTTCTAAAATTTTTAAATGATGAGTAAAGAACGCGGGTGGCTTACCACTGGACGTCCCAGCGTTTTGCCTCCAGATCGAGACGGCACAGGTCCTGCACATTGTGGCGCTGTGCGTAATCACGAATCCGCTGATGGTAATCGGGTGCGTTCGGGTTCTCGAAATTCCAGTCGCGCGGGTTGAACGAGGCGACCCCGTTAATTGTCGGAATGTGATGCAGTTCCGCGATCAGCATCGCGCTGACATTGTGTGCGTAATGATTGTTGATCCATTCCGACATCGGCGTCACGGTCGCCTGCTGGTTCCAGCCCGAGGCGAAGAAGACCTTGCATTCGCGCGGCGGCGCCGGGACGTCGACACGCTTGACTTCATCGGCGCGCACGAGTGCGATGTAGCCGTCGTTGAGCTCCTCGACGACGAGCAATGCGGCAACGACGCACAGCATCGACAGGCCTAGCCGCGACGACGCCAGGTAGATCCCGGCGACGACCAGGACCGGGAAGATCAGGAAGATCTGGTACGCCGATACCACGCTCAGGGCGCGTGCGCCCGGGAAGAAACTGTATACCAGGGTCCAGGCACTGTGGCCTCCGATATTCAGGCTGCACAGCCAGGTGACGACCGTTGCCAGGCAGACGGCGCGCAGCAACTGCCCCGAGAACATCGGTTCTCCCGCCTTCATCCTGCGCGCGATATACAGATAGCCGAAAACGAAGAAAATGAAGAGCAATGGCGCCACGCCGGTGTTGTAGTACTCGCCGTTCGGCGCGTAGCCCGGCGACACGAAGGCAAGGAAGCGGTTGTAGATCTTGCCGAACAACAGGTTCTCGTTACCGACCTGCAAAATCCCCTGCAGTGGGACGGTATTGCCCAGCACCGTCTCGATCGGGCGCATGCCGGTTTCCTGCGACTTGGCCAGGTAAACCGTCAGCAGGGGCAAGAGGGATGCAATGGCCACCAGCACGACGACGGCAACGCCGAGCTTTTGCCGCATGATCTTTTCGCCCAGCTCCTTGCGCTGGATCTTGCTTGCACCGGTCAGCAGGAATACCAGCAGGAAGGTCATGAAAAAGATGAAGAACCACGTCATGTAGAAGCAGGTGATGCTCCAGGCCCCGAGCATGATGCCGGCCGCCGCGCCGAATCCCATGAAGCGGCGTTCTCGTTCTTCCTGGAGGGCGCGAAACGCATGCCACATGAGCAGGGCGACGATCGGGGCGAATGCCACGGTTGCCAGTTGCAGGCGCTGGCCGTGCACCGTCAGGCTGTTGCTGAGGGTGAACAGCGCCGCTGCCAGCACCGACGTCCAGAACGGCAGCCGGAACATCTGGCGCGATACGGCGAAGAAGCCGGCAAAACCGATGATTTTCAGGACGACGTTGGTCAGTTCGGTGGTCAGGAACGGGTCGAAGCCAAGCGGACGGATCAGCGCGTAGATCAGGCCGAGAAGGAAATAACCGTCGGTATGGCCAAGGGTCTTGGTATAGGGATAAAAATAATACAGTTGCGACCATGGGGAGTCGCCGCGCACCACGTTCGACCAGTGCTCGAGGATCGTGGTCATGATCGCCGCGTCGTAGCGGTCGCCATACAGGATGGAGAAATTGTTGAATATCTGGGCGCGGAACTGAAGGAACAGGACGACGAGCAAGGTCAGGCCCAGGACCAGCGCCCGCAGTACCGGACGGTGGGTCCCAGTAGTTGGTGTTTGCATTATTTTAGTAATTGTTCAAGGATGAATCGAGTCTTGCGGCCGGGTTGTGCACGCATCCGGCAGTCTCTGCCGCGTGCAGGGCGGTCATCGTGTTGTACAGGCGTTCGCCCAGGCGCGAATAGCGGTGCGAAGCACGCCAGCGTTCCGCTTCGGCGCGCACCTGCTCGACGCGCGGCGAGCGTGCGGCGATCTCGTCCATCAGTTGCCCGATGCCGTCCGCGAGTTCGCGCGGCGTCTGTCCCGGCAAACTGTGGGTGACGCGGCTCACGTCGTCGAAGATCGCGAGCGGCGTGACGGCGACCGGACGGCCGCTCGCCAGGCCGTAGCGCACCGCGCCGCTGGCCGACTCTCCGGTGTTCTGGTAAGGGAACACGACCAGGTCGGCCTTATCGAGCCTGGCCAGGCTGTCGTGGTCGTCCAGGAAATCCGTGCAGAACTCGACCAGGTCGGCCACGCCCAACTCGTTGGCCGAGGCCTTGACCTGGGCGACGAGCGCCGCCGACTCGCCGACCGGGTATTCGGCATTGACCATGTGCAGGCGCACCTTGCGTCCTTCGCGATGCAGCAGTGCGAGCGCCTCGACCAGTTGCGGCAAGCCCTTGTGCGGCAGGAAGAACCCATACGATGCGATATGGAAGGTCTCGTCCGGCGTGCGTTCGGCCGGTTCCGGCCAGTCCAGCACGCCGTGCGGGAACAAGGCGACATTGTCGAGCAATCCATGGCCCTTCAGGCGATTCAGGTCGCCCGGCGCGTGTACCAGCACGCGCTGGCATGCACGCAGCGCCGGGACGATGATCTCGAGGCGTTTGAAGGGCCATGGATTGCTCGACAATGAATCGCCTGAAG
>DAMABW010000025.1:0-21642 GCA_031999925.1 Massilia sp.
CCATGCGCGCGCCGCGGCGGGCGTCGTTGCGGCTTTGCCAGTAGCCGATCAGCAGGAACGAGGTGAAGCTGGTGAGTTCCCAGAACACCACCAACTGGATCAGGTTGCCCGACAGGACCACGCCAAGCATCGCGCCCATGAAGGCCATCATGTAGGCGAAGAAGCGCGCCACCGGGTCGCGCGGCGACATGTAGTAGCGCGCATACAGCAGCACCAGCAGGCCGATGCCGAGCACCATGACGGCGAACACCCAGGCCAGGCCGTCCATGCGCAGCGCCAGGTCGAGGCCGAAGGCGGGCAGCCATTCGTATTCGGCCTTCAGGATGTCGCGGGCGGCGACGTCGTCGAAGCGGGAGATGGCCAGCGCCAGCGCCAGGCCTGTGGCCACGGCGGCGGCGCCGAAGGGCCGGTTGCGCGATCCGTCCGGCATGCAGCCGGCAACGAAGGCGCCGAGGAAGGGGAGGAGGACCAGGAGTTCGAGCATGGGCCGTTATCCTGCCTGGCGTGGAGGACGCGTTCGCCGCAAGCTGCGCATGTCAGCGCTCCCCATCGCGCTCTCCGGTGGACACCAAGAGGGTGTCGCAGTCGAGGCCGCGCAGCACCTGTTCGCCCTTGCTGTCCATGAACAGGCGCAACATGCCGGACTGGCTGTGCAGGCCGAGCACGGCCAGGTCGACGCCGTGTTCGAGGGCGTAGCGGGCGGTCAGCAGTTCCGGCGTGCCGGGAGCGCTGTCGATGGCGATGCGGGCGCGTACCTGCGGCGCCAGCGTGCAGCTATCGATGAACTGCTGGCAGCGCAGGCGGATGGCGTTGCTGTTGCCGCTGCCGGCATCGAGGCTGCCGCGCGGCTGGTCGGCCAGGCCTTCGAGGCCGGCTTCGTGGACGTGGAAGACGATGAGCTGCGCGTCCGGGAAGAGGCGGGCCGCCGTTTCCAGCGCCAGCCGTGCCGCCGGAGAGAAATCGGTGGGCACCAGGATGCGCGCGTAGGGCGTGCGGGCGCGCTGGCGCACCACCAGCAGCGGTTGCGCCAGGCTGCGGGCCAGCTGTTCGACGGTCGAGCCGAGGAAGATCTCGCCCAGGGTATTGATGCGCGCGTCGCCGGCGATGACGAGCTCGCTGTCGCTCCGTGCCGCTGCCGCCAGGATGGCATCGGCCACGTCGCCGTCGGCGAATTGCACGTTGACGGGATAGCCCGCGCCCTCGAATTCGCGCGCGATGTCGCGCCTTGCGGCAAATTCCGCTTCCGTGCTGGCTTCGCTACCGGCCAGCCATTGCACGACCTCGGCCGGTACTTGCGGGCCTTCGCGCACGGTCAGCAGCGTCAGGTGCGCGTTCCATTGCGCCGCCAGCGCCTTGGCGCGCTCGAGCGGACGGTCGCAGCGCGCACTCAGGTCGGTGGCGAGCAACAACTTCCGTGGCAGTGACGCATCGTTACCTACATTCACGCAAAACCTCCGCACAGGACTGGTGTTAAACCCTTGTTACTGTACTGGTTTTACATGGATTGCGGCAACGCGTTAGCCTCGTGAAAGGATTGTTGACTTGGCAAGGGCTTTCGGGGCGAAGATAGCTCAACAATTGTTTTGATGATTCAACAATTGTTGAGCCAGGCGCCCGCTACTGATCGACCCGCATCTCGAAACCGCCGTAGATCATGCGCTTGCCGTCGAAGGGCATGTTTTCGGGCTTCATGTATTCGGCCATGCGCGGGTCGTTCATGACCTTGTCGTTGGCGGCGTCGCGCACTGCGCGCGAGGGGTAGACGATCCAGGAAAAGATGACGAGCTCATCGTCCTTCAGGTTCACGCTTTGCGGGAAGGAAGTCAGCTGGCCGGGCTTGACGTCGTCCGACACGCACTCGCGGAACTCGATGGCGCCATGGTCGCGCCAGATGGCGGCCGCGTTGCGCGCCATCTCCAGGTAGGCATCCAGCTTGTTTTTTGGAACAGGAATCACGAAACCATCGACATACGCCATGACATTTCTCCTCGTGTGAAAGGTGCAGTTCAGACCTCATCGACAAGCAAAAAATCCAGGGGCTTGCGCCTGGCATGACGTATATCGAAGCCGGTACGTCGAACCCGATGCGATTACGCCAGCGCAGCCTCGATTGCCGCTACCAGTGCCGGATCGTCCGGTTTCATGTCCGGCGCGAAGCGGCCAATCACTTTACCATCGCGGCCGACCAAAAACTTCTCGAAATTCCACATCACATCGGATGGATTCTTCGGGCTCAGGCCGTGCTGGGCCAGCTTGTCGCCGAACTGGCTGCCCTCGGCCTGGCGCGCCTGCGGCTGCTCCGCGATCAGTTCGCGGTACAGCGGGTGGCGCCCTTCGCGGTTGACCTCGATCTTCTCGAACATCGGGAAGCGCACGCCGTAGTTGCGCTGGCAAAAGTCCGCGATCTCGGCTTCGCTGCCCGGTTCCTGGGCGCCGAAGTCGTTGCACGGGAAGCCGAGCACGACCAGGCCGCGGTCTTCGTATTGTTCGAACAATTTTTCCAGCCCGGTGTACTGCGGCGTCAGGCCGCATTGCGAGGCGACGTTCACGATCAGCATGACCTTGCCGCGGTAAGCGTCGAGCGAAGCGGGCTGGCCTTCGAGGCGGCGCAGGGGAATGTCGTAGAGGTTGGCGCTCATGGTGTGGTCCGGTGGTGACAAAAACACCATCCTACATCGTGCAGGAAAACCACGCTGGCGCCGCCTTCCCAGCCGTATCGGCCGCCCGCGCTTGACGGCGCGCGCCCTGGCGTCTTATAAGCCATGCTTCTTCGCAAAGCCATCCATGAACCAGCCTCCAGCCCAGTCAGCCGAACGTGCCGCCGCAGCAGCCGAGCGCGCACGCCAGCAGTCGCAGCGGTACGCGCGCCTGCTCGACGGCCTGCGCGCCTTCGTCCGGGCCGAGCGCGATGCGGCCCAGGAAAAGCTGTTCGAGGTCTGGCGCCAGCCGCTGGCCGACCGCATTTCCAAAGGCATGAGCCAGCGCTTCCTGCGCCTGGAAAACGGTCCGGAGAACGGCACGGTCTGGGCGTACCACGACGGCAGCGACTCGCGCTTTCGCGAGGGCGACCTGGTCTGCCTGCACGGCGGTTCGCCGCTCACCTCCCTCATCGCGCGCGAAGCGGCCTTCGAGGAAGAAGACGAGGACCGCTGGCTGCTGCGCGTGCGCCAGGCCGCCGCCGTGGTGAAGGCGGTCGGCGACCAGCCCTGCTATGCCGACCCCGACGACTACGACCTCTCCAGGTACTATGACGAGGTGCTGGACGATATCGGCCAGACCATGCCGCCTTCGCGCGCCCACTACACGCTGATGCCGCTGCTCGACGGCCGCATCCGCGACGGCTTCGACCCGCGCGACTTCGAGGAAGCCGAAGCCGTCGCCCTGGCCGCGGGCCTGAACGGGCCGCAGGCCGAGGCGGTCGGCAAGATCCTGGCGGCCGAGCAGGTGGCCTGCATCCAGGGGCCGCCCGGCACCGGCAAGACGCGCGTGCTGGCGCTGGCGGCGCGCCTGCTGGTCGAGCGCGGCGAGCGCGTGCTGGTCACCTCGCATACCCACATGGCGATCAACAATGCGCTGAACCGCATCGCGGCGCAGGGCGTCAAGGTGGCGAAGATCGGGCGCGGCACGCAAGCGCTGGGCCTGGAGGGCGTCAGCGGCGCCGACAGCTTCGCCGAATGGCATGGCCGGCCCGAGGGCGGCTACGTGGTCGGCGCCACGCCCTTCGCCACCTGCACCTACCGCCTGGAGAACTGCGAGTTCGACACCGTGATCTTCGACGAGGCCAGCCAGGTGACCCTGCCGATGGCGCTGATGGCGATGCGGCGCGGTGCGCGTTTCGTCTTCATCGGCGACCAGAAGCAGCTGCCGCCGGTGCTGCTGGCGCGCTCGGTGCTGGAAGATATCCCGGGCTCGATCTTCGCCAAGCTCACCGCGCACAATGTCGACAGCGTGATGCTGACCGATACCTATCGCCTGAACGCGGAGCTGGCCGCCTGGCCCAGCAAGTCCTTCTACGATGGCCGCCTGCGCCCGGCCGGGCCGAACCGCGAGCGCAAGCTGGTGCTGGGCGAGTGCGCGGAGCGCGATGCCGAGTTCGCACCCTTCGATGCGGTGCTGCGCGACCCGGCCAGCGCCGTCTTCATCCCGACCACCGACGTCACGGCGCGCAGCCGCAATCCCCAGGATGCCGAACGGGTGGCCGCCCTGTGCGCCGCCGCCATCGCGGGAGGACTCGCGCCGCACGAGATCGGCATCGTTACGCCGTTTCGCGCCCAGGGCCGCACGATACGGCGCGCCCTGGCCGAACGCCTCGGCTGGCATACGGCGCAGGGAATCGTCGCCGATACCGTCGAACGCATGCAGGGCCAGGAGCGCGAGCTGGTGATTCTTTCGCTCGCCACCGGCAACCTGCGCTTCCTGGCGGCGATCGCCGGCTTCTTCTTCCAGCCCGAGCGCCTGAACGTGTCGGTGACGCGCGCCATGACCAAGCTGGTGATCGTCGGCCCCGAGCTGCCGCCGGAATTCCAGGCCGTCGACGACGAGATGGCGCGCTGGCTGGACCTGTACCGCAGCCTGCTGGCGCAGGCGCGCAGGATTACGCTGTAACGATGGCGCTTTTCATCCCCGAATGGACGCGCGCCAGCGGCCGCCAGTTGCAGCTCAAGCGCGTGCTGAACGCATTGGACGAGGCGAGCGTGGTGCGCAAGCCGCTGCGCGAAGAGGCCAATGCGCCCGAGCTCTTCATCGAGCATCCCGAACGCGGCTGGCTGGCGCTGGCCGTGGTCGACATGCCTTTCGACGCCCTCGACGGCGCCCAGCTGTTCGCGAACGACACCCGCGCCGCCTTCGATGCCCAGCTGGCGGCGTGGCGCGCGCAACTGCCGCCGCAGCTGCCCTTATTGATCCTGCTATGGGCCTGCAGCGAGGACGAGGCCCGCGTCCTCGCGAACCAGCTGGGCGAACAGCCGGCCCTGTTCCTGCTGTCGCGCGAACGTTTCACCGAAGGCGGCGGGGAAGGACTGGCAGCCTTGCAGCAGCCGGTGTCGCCTGAAGAGGACGAGGACCTGCGCACCCGTTTCTTCCCCGAGTCCGCGATCCCGCTGGCCTCGGTGGCGCGGCGACGCTTCCTGCGCAACAACCAGGCGAGTCTTTTCCTCGACGCCCAGCAGGAATGGGCCTCGAAGCTCGATCTTGACCTGGCCCTGCCCGACGAGCAGGCCGCCGCCGCCGCCGATTTCGCCGTGCGCCTGGTGAACGGCGTGGCCGGCAGCGGCAAGACCCTGATCGCCCTGAGCCGCGCCCTGCTGCTTGCGCGCCTGCATCCGCGCGAGCGCGTGCTGATCCTGATCCACAACACGCCGATCGTGGCCGATATTTGCGAACGCCTGCACCGCGCGCATGGCCGGCTGCCGCGCAACCTGGAGATCACGACCTATTCGAGCTGGGCCCATCGCCAGTGGCGCCGCCTGTACCGCGCGCCGCTGGCCATGCCGTCCGACCCGGCGCACCTGCCGCAACTCGTGCGCCGCCTGCGCACTGGCTGGCCGGAATTGAAACTGAACGAAGCCCAGCTGATCGAGGAGTTCGACTTCCTCAACGAGATGCTGGTGGCCAGCGAAGCCGAGTACATGGACACCAGCCGCGCCGGCCGCGGTTTCGCGCTGCGGGCGAAAGAGCGCAGCGAGGTCTGGCAACTGTTCGCCGCCGTCAGCGCCGCGCTGCAGGAGCAGGGACTGCGCATGTGGAGCATGGTGGCCAGCGACATCTGCCGCGCGCCCGACCATGCGGCGCTGGAACGCTACGAACACATCCTGGTCGACGAAGCCCAGTTCTTCGCGCCGTCCTGGTTCCACACCGTGAAGCTGGCCCTGCGTCCGCAAGGCCGCCTGTTCCTGTGCGCCGATCCGAACCAGGGCTTCATGAAGAGCCGCCTCAGTTGGCGCAATGCCGGGCTGGACGTGGCCGGCCGCACCAAGAAGCTGCTGCGCTCCTACCGCACCACGCAAGCCATCCTGTACACCGCCTGCACGCTCCTGAACCGGACCGTGCAGGACGATCCCGAACACTACCTGGCGCCGGACTTCGACGGCATGGAGCAGGGCGCACCGCCGATCCTGCTGCGCGTGGCTTCGCCCCAGGATGCGGTCGACCGCGCCGTGAACGAGATCGTGGCGCTGGCCGAACGCCATGCGCTGCCCTTGTCCAGCTTCCTCGTCATCTATGGCGCCGGCACGCCGAAGAAGCTGCTCTACGAACGCCTGTGCCGCGCGCTGGGAGAAGATCGCATCTGGTGGCTGAACAAGGACAAGAAGCAGCCCCCACGCGGCTACGGACCCGATTACCTACGGCTGGCGAACCTGGAAACGGCCACCGGCCTGGAAGGCGCGGTGGTGTTTTTGCTGGGGATGGAGGACCTGCTGTTCGATGGCGTGCCCGAGCGAGAAGCGGATGCGCGCAAGCTGTACATGGCGATGACGCGCGCCAGTCATCGCCTGGTGATGCTGAGCAGCGGGGCGCTGCCGGAAGACGCCGAAGCCTTGTTTCGGTTGGAGGCGTAACGCGCCTCACCTTCCGGCTGCGGCGTTGTCGAGCTCCGTCAGCTGCCTGATGCGGCGCGCGGTGAGCAGGGCGCGGATGCCGGAACCCGGCACCTGCGGATAGCGGATCGCGCCGAACAGTTCCATCGCATCGCGGTAGGCGAGCCAGGCGCGCTGGGTCTTTTCGACGCCGGTCTTGCGGATCGAGCCAAGATAGGAGCCGCTCACCGGGCGGTTCAGCATGAACTGGCGGTAGGTGGCGTCCATCTTTTTCTCGAGGCTGGCGAATTCCGCTTCCGAGAAGCGCGGTACGCGGCCGGCCTCGAAATCCAGCACGTCGGCGGCAAAGGTATCGAGTTCGGCGGCCTGGGTTTCCAGCTGCAGCGAGCGGGCGCCGCCCTTGCCGATACTGCTGCCCTTGTCGGTCTCGTAATCCACGCGGTGCTGGGCAAAATAATGCGCCGCCTTGCTCGCCATTTCCAGGCCCAACTGCTCCTTTTCGCTCCAGCCGCGCGACAGGGTGGCAAGCTGGCCGGCGCGCTGTTTGTCGCGCTGGCGCTCGCGCACCGCGCCGCACTGGCCGCGCATCTCGGCGCTGACCACGTCGTCGCAGACGTCGACCGGCCCCGGCTCCCGATTGGCAGCCACGCGCCGCAGGTGCTGGACCCGGCCCTGCATTTCGTTCACCGGACTCTGGATGCTGCAGGCATGGCGCGTGGCCAGGGCCAGTTGCGGCATGACGCCGTGGCCGTTCGCGTACAGCATCATCAGCACGCCATGGGCATTCGTGCGCGCCGCGCAGGCATGCACGCGGCGCCAGTCGGCCTCGCGCGCATCCGCGGAATGGAGAGTGTCGTAGTACAGCGTGGAAGCGTCGCAGCGGGCGGAGTCGGCCTTGGCCGGCGGCGGCTGGCGCGGTTTTTCGTCGCGCATGCGCAGGCACTGGCGGTACCAGTCGCTGCCGCGCAGGACTTCGGGCGGCGCGCCATACACATTCGGGTAAGGCGCGGCGGCGGCGCTGCCGGCGGCCAGGAGCAGTGCCAGCCACCAAGGCCAGTGTGCTTGCGTCATCGCTTTCTCCTCAAAAAATTTCCAGTCGGAAGCTTCAACGCTACCGCGAGCGACCTGGAGGAGTGGTGATGTGGCGCAAGACGGCCAGGGTAGGCAATGCGGCGCGGCCTGTGGCGGCGCTGCGGCATGATGGCCGCTTGCATACCGACCAGGAAGGAGTATTGATGAGTGCGCACAATTTCCGCATCACCCTCGAATACACGGGCGGCAAGAAGGAGGCCGATCCACCGGCGCCGCTGTCGTTTGAAGTCGGCAACCACGACGACATCTTCGAGATCATCGCCCGGGTACGCGGCGCCGGACGTTTCGAGCACGACGAGGCCGCCGCCCTGGCGCTGGGCATGAAGCTGTTCAGCGAAGTCATGCTGGCGCACCGCGACGACCCGCTGTTCGCACCGATCGCCGCCGCCTACCGCGAGTACATCATGGCGTTCAAGGCGCAGATGCGTGCGGCCAATGAAGCGGGTAATACCGAACAGCCGGGTTAGCTCAGCTGCTGCTCTGCAGCAAAATCATCAAGGGCCGGACCTGTGTCCGGCTTTTTCATGTCCGTCAAAAAGAACAATGTGTCCTGGTTTTTGCAAGCCTTCGTCACACTCTCTTACACTCGTGTGACCAAAAATAGCTTGCCGACATGCAAGACGAATCACACCTCGTATGCCTCTGTTAACAGTTAAAAAGTTGACTGTGAACACCACGCAACGTGCATAAATTTTTTCCGCGTGGAAAATGAAAAAGCGCGCTGAGGTGCGTATAGTGCCTCCCATCAGCTTCCTGACGCCAACTTTTTCGGTTGGCGTTTGTTTTTTCTGCCCCAGTTAGCAAGCTTTTACGAATGGCAGAGCAGCTGAAAAAAATTCTTCCAGGCGGAAACTTTCCGATTGGAACGCACTCTTAAGAAACTCCTGTAGCCACAGGCTCTTACAACTAGATTCATACCAAATGCAAACTACTGTTCCAGCCGTCGACACCTCGATCACCGCACCTGCAGCCGTTGGCGCCGTCGCGTCGCGCCGCAGCAAAGTCTTCGCCCGTATCCAGAACCTGTCGCTGCCGGTGATGTTCACCGTTTTCGGCGTGATCATGGGTTCCTGGGCCGGCCGTATCCCGGCCATGGCTGCCCGCCTGAACATCTCGCACTCGGCCCTGTCGATGGTGCTGCTGTGCGGCGGTATCGGCGCCCTGCTGTCGTTCCCGGTCTCGTCCTTCCTGATGCGCCGCGTCGGCGCCCGCAAGACCATGCTGTACTCGGGTCTGGCCCTGCTGGCCGTGCTGGTGGCGATCGGTATCGCTCCGACTGTCGCCAGCGTGATGGGCGCCGTCCTGATGCTGGGTATCACCGCCAGCACCTACGACGTGGCCATGAACGCCGCCGCCAGCAAGCGCGAAAAGGCGACTGGCAAATCGGAAATGTCGCTGCTGCACGGCCTGGCCTGCGCCGGCGGCCTGGTCGGCGCCACCCTGGGTAGCGTGATGGCCGGCATGAAAGTCGCCCCTGCGATTCACTTCATGATGGTTGCCGGTCCGATGGCCGCCGTCCTGTGGGCCGCTTACCAGGTGATGGATATCGCCGACGAAGCCGAGCAGGTGGAAAAGAAGAAGTTCGCGCTGCCGCGCGGTCCGATGGCACTGCTGGGCCTGCTGGGCTTCCTGGGTTCGATGTCGGAAGGCTCGATCGCCGACTGGAGCGGCGTGTTCCTGAAAGAGCACTTCCACGCCACCGACGGCCTGGCGCCGCTGGCCCTGTCGTGCTTCTCGGTCATGATGCTGGCCTCGCGCCTGGTGGGCGACAAACTGAAGACCCGCTTCGGCGCCCAGCGCCTGGTGACCGTCGGTGCCTGCATCTCGGCCATGGGCCTGTTCTTCGCGGTGCTGGCGCCGAGCGCCCACGTCGCACTGGGCGGCTTCGCGGTCGCCGGCCTCGGCCTGTCGCTGCTGTTCCCGTTCGTGTTCAGCGCCGCCGGCGCCCAGGGCCCGATCGCCCTGGCAGGCGTGGCCAGCATGGCCTACAGCGGCACCTTGATGGGCCCGCCGGTGATCGGCGCCATCGCCAGCCACGTCGGCATGCAGATGGCCATCGGCTACCTCGGCCTGCTGTCGATCGCAATCGCCCTGGTTGCAAGCCGCACGAAATTGCTGAAGTAATCCCGTAATCAATCGAGGCAGTACCACCGGCGCCGGCTGAGAGCAATCTCAGACCGGCGCCGCGTCTTTCAGCCACTGCCGTGGCGAACTCCCCACCATCGTCGTGAACGCCCGCGTGAATGCCGGTGCGCTCGTATAGCCCGCCTGGGCGCTGACCACCTTTACCGGCAAGCCCTTGCGCAGCAGGTTCTGCGCCAGGCCGATGCGCCAGCGCGTCAGGTATTCGCCGGGCGGCATCCCCACCACGTTACGGAAGTGCTCGGTAAAGCGGGCGCGCGACATGCAGGCCAGGCGCGCCAGCGAGGCCAGCTGCCAGGGTTCGTGGGGGCGCTCGTGGATCGCGGCCAGCGCCAGCGACAACTGGCGGTCGGCCAGGCCGGCCAGCAGGCCCACCGACATTTCTCCCTTGTCGAACTCGTTGCGCAGCACTTGCACCATCAGCACGTCGCACAGGCGGTCGAGGATCACGTCGCGCCCCTGGTTCGGGCTGGCCGCCTCGGTGAACAGCAATTCCAGGGTCTGGCGCAGCACGCCCATGCCATCGAGCGGCTGGTACAGGCAGTCGGGCAGGGCACGCGCCAGCGGATTGGCGCCGCCATCCTCGAAGCTGATGTGGGCGCACAGCAGGGTGGCGCTGGCGCCGTCGGGAATCTCGAGCGTATGAGCGGTCCCGCGCGGATAGAACACCATCGCCGGTTCGTCCACGCGCAGCGGCGCGGCGCCGTCGTGGCGGAAGACCACCGGACCCGCGCGCACCAGGTGCAACTGGCCCGCGCTCGGGTCTTCGGGAAAGGCGTTGGCGTCGCAAAAGACGCCATTGAAAAACACACGTGCGCGAAACGAGTAACGGCCAACCAGCGACGAAATTTTGTCCATGAGCTTGAGAATTGACGAATTCACCGCCTATTCTGGACGATTTGCTAAGTGCTGAGAAGCGAAATGACAGGTTTTCTCTTGTCCAAGTGAAAAATTCTGACAATGCGTTGTTTCTTTTCCGCAAATCCGACAATTCACCAGGCGTCGGGCCAGAGTGTGCGGTGCAGGTCGGCCACCTGTTCCGGCGGCAAACGCGGTTCGCGCCCCTCCGTCAGCAAGCCGTTCTGCTCGTGCGCCACGTCGGTCAGCTGGGTGTAGCACAGCCCGGCCAAAAAGGAGAGCGATGCCAGTCCCTGCATCAGCGTGCGGTAGCGCTGGGCCAGTTCGTCCACGTCGCCGACGTTGCCGTAGTGGTCGTACAGGCGGTCGCGCCGCCGTTCGGGTCCGTCTGGCTTCAACAGGTAGCCGCCGACTTCGGAGAACACGATCGGCTGGCCGCGGTACTGGGCGCCGGCCAAAAACAGTTCGCGCGCCTTGTGCCAGCCGGTTTCCGGCGGCAGGCCGGTGAGCAGGGTGCCGGCATAGCGCTCCAGCAGCTTTTCCACCGGATGCGAATAATCGTGGATGGTGCAGATGTCGGTGACGTCGGTGTGCTGCCAGCCGTCGTTGTCGATCACCGGGCGGGACGGATCGACCATGCGCGTGCGCGCCACCATGCGTTCCAAAAAATCGTGCTGGTGCGGGTGGCGCGTGAGTTCCGGGAAGCCGAAGCTTTCCACCACCGGCACCCAGCCGACGATGGACGGGTGGTTCGCGTCGCGGACCACGGCGCGCAGCCATTCGAGTTCGAGCCGCTCTTCCGACTCCTCGGACCAGGAGCGCGCGTTCGGCATTTCTTCCCACACCATCAGGCCCAGCACGTCGCACCAGTAGAGCCAGCGTTCGTGCTCGATCTTCTGGTGCTTGCGCACGCCGTTGAAACCGAAGCGGCGCGCCCACTCCACATCCGCACGCAGCGCTTCGTCGGACGGCGCGGCGAGCAGGGTATCGGGCCAGTAACCCTGGTCGAGCGCCATCAGCAGGAAGGTGCGCTGGCCGTTCAGGTGGAAGTAGCCATCCTTCAGTTCGATCGAGCGCAGGCCGGCATAGGCTTCGACCGTGTCGACAAGCTGGCCGCGATGGAGCAGGCGTACGCGCAGCTTGTACAGATGGGGCGAGGCCGGGGACCAGGCGCGCGGGTCGGGTATCTGGACGCGCAGGCTGAGGCTGGCGCCGCGGCTGGCGGCGCGCGCCGTGGCGCAGACCGCTTCCGAATCCAGGCTCTCCAAGACGTCGAGCTCGGCTTCCCAGTCGCTCGCCGGGCCGTGCAGGTGGACCGTCAGGGCCAGCGTGCCGTCGGGGAGGGCTTCGTGGATGCGCAGGTGATCGATGCGCAGCGCCGGTACCGGTTCGAGCCAGACGTTCTGCCAGATGCCGCTGGTGCAGTAGTAATAGATGCGCACCGGCGTGCCCGAGGACGACTGCTTGCCGCGCGGTTGATACGGGTCTTGCCGGTCCTCGACGCGCAGGGTGACGCGGTTGGCGCCCGGCTTCAGGTAGGGCGCGATGTCGAAGGAAAAGGGCACGTGGCCGCCGCGGTTGCGTCCGGCAACGCGGCCGTTGATCCAGACGTCGGCGCGGTAGTCGACAGCGCCGAAGTGCAGCAGCAGGGCGCCGTAGTCCCAGCCTTCGGGGACCTCGAAGCTGCGGCTGTACCACATGATTTCGTGGATCTCGCGGGTGCCGATGCCGGACGCCTGCGATTGGTAGGGGAAGGGCACCTCGATCTGCCGGGGGAGCGTGCGTCCGTCGAACCAGTGCTCGTGCATGCCGGCATCCAGGTCGTCGAAAGCGAACTCCCACCGGCCGTCCAGGCTCGCCCACTGCTGGCGCACCATCTGCGGTCGCGGATGGTGCGCGCGGGGGTCTTCAAGCGTGCGCATGGTGTGGTGGGGGCAGGGTTGGGGAGGGACCGCGCATTTTGTTTGCGCTCCCATAAAGTACACTCCAACGCCGCAGAACTTTCAAGCCCCCGTCTGCCTCCAATGATGAGCCGAGCAAACGGGCTCGCGACAAGGAGGCGCTGATGCTGTACGAACTCGATGTACGCTCGATTACCCAGTATCACGATGCGGTTTTGCGCCTGTCCGCCGGGGACCAGGCGGTGCCGATCACGGGCCGCGGACCCTGGCCGGCGATCGCGGCGAACCATGAATTTAATTTGCTGCTGTGGCGCGAAGAAGACAAGGCGCGCCGGCGCGATGTCACCGCCAGCGAGATCGCCGCCAACAAGCGCCACATCGACGCCTACAACCAGCAGCGCAACGACGCCGTCGAAGCCATCGACGAAGCCATCCTGGCCGCACTCGCGCAGGCACCGGTCGCGCCCGCCGCCAACGCCTGGCTGTCGAGCGAAACCGCCGGCGCCATGATCGACCGCCTGTCCAAGCGGGTCATCGGCCTGCCGCGTTCGCTTACCAGTACGGCCACATTCCGGCCCTGCGCTGACGGCTGGGGTCGGTTCCAGCCAACAGGGCGCGTGCGTGCTGGAGCACGGCGGCCGAGCGCTGGGCGTCCGGGTCCCAGATGCAGCGGTGGTTGTCGCGGTCGAGCGGCGCCCGGCGGGCGATGTCCGCCTTGCTGAAGATGACCACGCTTTTCAGGCGCAAGCCGGCGGCGATGTGCGATACGCCGGTGTCGTTGCAGACCAGCAGCCGCGCATGCTTCATCAGCACCGCCATCGCCCCGATCGAGATCGGCGCGGCCGCGTTCACCGCGCGCGCCTGCATGTGGCCCGCCACCTCGCCGGCCAGGTCCGCTTCGTCGGCCGAGCCGGTCAGCACCACGTCGACGCCGAATTCGGCGGCCAACCGGTCGGCCACTTCGGCAAAGCGGCGCGCCGGCCAGCGCTTGTCGCGCTTGCGGGCACCGGGATGCACGCAGATATAGCTCCCGGGTTTCAGGCCCGCGGCGACGCCGCTCGCTTCCAGTTCCTGCCGGTCTTCCTGGGCCAGCGGGAATTCCAGGTAGTCGCCCACCGGGTCGGCCCCGAGCCGCCGGACCAGGTGCAGCAGCCGGTCCGGTTCGGCCCCGACTTCGGGGTAGGGAAACAGGACCGTGCGTTCGGTGGCAACCGGCTCGCCCTGGCAGTGCCCGGCCATCGCAAAGGCGCCGAAGCCGGCCACGATGTCGTTGCTGATGCCGCCGTTGCCGTGCAGTTGCAGCGCCAGCGTGAACTGGCGCGCGCACATGCTGGCATAGAAGGGCGTGAGTTCCTCGTGCTGCACCGGCTGCCCGGGCAGCAGCGGATGGCCGGGGAAGGGCAGGAAATCGTCGATGTAGTGGCGGAAGCGCTCGGCGAACTGGGCGGCCCAGGGCAAGCCGACCAGGGTGATGCGCGCACGCGGCAGCGCGGTGCGCAGCGCGCGCAGGGCCGGCACCGCGCACAGCATGTCGCCCAGGTGCAGGGCGCGGAACACGGCCACGGAATCGATGTCGAGCCGATGGAAAAGCGGACGGCGTTGCACGGTTTCCTCCATCAATGACTACGCGGGCAGGGCAGCGCGGCAGGTCGCGTTCGGCCGACAGCGCATGCCAGCCCGCCGACACTTCAACCGGCGACCATCGACGATCCACGGCGTCGCGGAAAGGACAAGGGATCAGACGCGCTGTTCTCTGGTCGTCTGGATGAGCGTTCCAGCCCTACTTGGAGCACGATGCACAGCGATTAGTTCGGCACGGTTTTCAAACAGGCGCAGGCAGGCGCGAACGGCTCGCGGTATCATGAAAAACCTTCTCATCCGAGCCCTTGACCTCATGCTGCATACGCCCTCCACCTTCACGCCGCTGATGGCGCCGCAGGCCCATCCGGATCCGCTGACCTTCCTGTTCCATGGGGGCCGCCTGCTGGTGCGCGAGCACGATGTGGCGCTGCCCGACGCCGCCGCCCTCGCCATGCTCGACCTCGACCCGGCGCACATGCAGCCGGTCGGGTTATTGGGCGAGCGCTATTGCCAGGCTGGATGGAGCGAGCACGACGCCGTGCCGCCCGGCTATGCCTGGCGCGGCCTGCGTTCGCTGTTTGCCGACATGGACGAGGAGAGGATCGGCGTGGCCGGACGCGCGGCGCAGATCGCCGAGTGGGCGCGCACCCACCGCTACTGCGGCGCCTGCGCCCATCCGATGGAACGCCTGATGCACGAGCGCAGTTTCAAATGCAGCAACTGCGGCCACCTGGCTTATCCGCGCATCTCGCCGGCGATGATGGTCTTGATCAAGAAGGAAGACAAGGTGCTGCTGGCGCTGCACCACGCCTCGGCGGCGAAGCGCTTCACGCCGCTGGCGGGCTTCCTGGAGGCGGGCGAATCGATCGAGGAGGCGATCCACCGCGAAGTGTTCGAGGAGGTGGGCTTGCAGGTGACCAACCTGCGGTATTTCGCCAGCCAGTCATGGCCTTTCCCGCACTCGCTGATGATCGCCTTTACCGCCGACTATGCCGGTGGCGAGATCCGCGTCGATGCCAGCGAAATCGCCGAGGCGCGCTGGTTCGGCCCGGATGACGAATGGCCGGAGCGCGTGCCGCATATCTCGGTATCGAGCGTGCTGGTGGACGCGCACCGGCCGGTCGGGCGTTAAGTCTCGGTCGCCGCCGGCAAAGCCGGCGAGGTTCGCACCGGTACCAGCGGAACCGCCGGAACCGCCGGGACCACGGTGGCGGGCGCGGCCGGCAGCGTACGCGGCGTTTCTTCCGGCCGCGCTCCGGTGCCGCGCAGCTGCACCGCCCGTTGCAGCAAATCGAACCAGAACGGCGCGCCGAACAGGGTGGTGGCCGCCGTGATCAGCCAGCCGGCCGCCTGCAGCGCAAAGGCGCTGTCGAGCACCGGCGGGAACGTTGTCCAGCCGATCGGCAGCGCCCACAATTTGTCGAGGGTGGCGGCGTCGAGCATGCCGGGCACGGCATCGATGTGGGCCGCCAGCTGCGGCTGCTGCCAGAGCGTGCGGAACAGCGAGATGCTGTCGATGTTGAACATGATCGCCAGCAGTAGCGACAGCAGCAGCGAGATCAGCAGCTGGCGCCGTTTATAGGCGCCGGACACGCGCTCCATGGCATTGTCGAACCAGCCGGCCACCAGGGCCTGGAAACGCTCGAGATCGCCGCCGGCCCGCGCATACAGCGCATGCAGGGCGCGCCGCACCTGGGGATCGGACACGGCGTCGATGTCGGCGCCCAGGCGCGCGAAGTCGCCGGGGGCGCGCTGGATGCTGTCGATCAGCGCAATCGCGAACTGCGCCGGTTCGATGTAGGATGGGCGGGCCGCGAGATGGCGTTCGTGGACCGGCAGCCCATTGCCGTGCGGGTTGACGAGGGGGTGGGCGTATACCATCTGCGCCAGGGCGTCGAAACGCGGATCGTTGAGCATGCTCTTGATGCCAGCCAGCAGGGTGTTGGCCCGCAGCCGGAAAGCCGCCGCCAGCGCTTCCTGCAAGGTGGCGACGATCAGGGCCACGGTGCCGTAACAGAACGTCAAGCCAATCGCCAATTCCAATACCGAGCTTCCGAACATAGGCCGCCTCCAGCTGGTTGTGAACCTGTCCACGCTAGCGCATCGATACAACAGAGGAGTCCGTTTTGCTCAAGAAATCGGCAGGGGCCGGAAGGCTCGGCACATTTTCTATATACTGACGGCAATCGTTTTTCGTAGGGTTACACATGTCTGACAAAGAAGCATTTACCGAACAGGATTGGCGCCGTTTGCTGACCAGCCTCGGTGAAGATCCGAACCGCCCTGGCCTGCACGAAACGCCGGCGCGCGTTGCAAAAGCCTGGAAACACTGGACCTCCGGCTATGGCCAAGACCCGGTCGAAGTCCTGAAAGCCTTCGAGGATGGCGCGGAGCAGTACAACGAACTGATCGTGGTGCGCGGCATTCCGGTCTACAGCCATTGCGAGCACCACCTGGCGCCGTTCTTCGGCAAGGCCACCGTCGGCTATGTACCGAACGGGAAGATCGTCGGCCTCTCGAAGCTGACCCGCCTGGTCGATATCTTCTCGAAGCGCCTGCAGGTGCAGGAACGCATGACGATGCAGATCGCGAATGCGCTGATGGAAGTGCTGGAGCCGAAAGCCGTGGGCGTGGTCGTCAAGTGCCGCCACATGTGCATGGAGAGCCGCGGCATCCGTACCCAGGGCGAGGAAACCATCACCTCGGCCATGCTGGGCGAACTGCAGCCGAACCTGGCGCTGCGTACCGAGTTCCTGGCGCTCGCACGCGATTAAACTTGCGGGCCGGTCCCGCCTGCGGGAACCTGTTCATTAACTTCGCCCTCAAAGGATGTTTAGGGGGCGAACGTCATGGCCCGGCCCGAATTCCCCAGCGACATTGGGCGCGAGCAGTTCGAGCTCGTGCGCGACACACTTGAAGCGGCGCGCCGCAAGACGCGTCCGCGCAAGCACGACCTGTACGACGTGTACTGCGCCGTGCTCTGGTTCCTGCACACCGGCGCCGCCTGGCGCAGCCTGCCGCGCGAGTTTCCGCCCTGGCGCACCGTGCACGAATACTTCACGCAATGGACCATGCTGCGCAACGGCGAGCGCTCCCTGCTCGAGCAGACCCTGGAAACGCTCGGGCGCGACGTCGAGCAGACGCAGTTGCAGCGCCTGATGCGGCCGCGCTGACCTCGCAATGCTCAGCCGTGCGGCCCGCATGCACCAAAATTGTATAAACTGATAACAACAGCGACCGCAACAGGCTGTGCTGCGCAGTCAATGCCTGCCTTGTCACATTCTGTTGCGATTTCAATCCGTGCGCGCCGAACGGCTGAGCTACGCTGGAGCTATTGTCTTTCTTTCACGCCGGCGCCCGATGTTCGACCAACTGAACCTGTACCTGTTTGCACTGATCAATTCCGCACCTGGCCTGGAGGGCTGGCGTCTGCACGGCGCCGTGTTTGCCGCCGAGTGGGTCATCATGATCCTGCCGCTCGGCCTGGTGCTGATGTGGGTGAATGGCGATACCGCGCAGCGCGAGGCGGCGGTGCGTGCCTTCATGGCGGCCGTGATCGCGCTGACGATCAACAAGATGATTGGCCTGGCGTGGTTCCATCCGCGTCCCTTCATGGCCGAGGTCGGACAAACCTTCATGTTCCATGCGCCCGACTCTTCCTTCCCGAGCGACCACGGCACCAGCATGTTCTCGGTGGCGCTGGCGCTGGCCTTCGGACCGCTGCGCGAAGCACGGCGCTTCGGCGCCGCCTTGCTGGCGCTGGGCATGGTGGTGGCATGGGCGCGGGTGTTCCTCGGTGTGCATTGGCCGCTGGACATGGCTGGGGCACTAGTCACGTCGGGCGTCGCTGCCGTGCTGGTGAATACCCGCACCGGGCAGGCGCTGGCGGCGCTGGTGGTGCCGCAGATGCAGGTGGTGTACCGACGTGTTTTGCGCACGCCGATCAAGCGCGGCTGGCTGCGCCCTTGATGTCAACGCTTATTCGGTCGGCGCTTCCGCTTCCTCGAACACCAGCTTGTTGTTCTCGTCGAAGTGGAACAGGCCGAGCGGTTGCCCGGTCACCTGCTCGGGTTCGTCCAGCTGGCTGCAGCCCCCGGTCTCGAAGCGCCATGCCGTGTCGCCGGCGCGTACCGTGTAGACATTCTCGCCCGATCCAAACAGCTCCAGTTCCACCTCCGCCACCGGCAGCTTGGCCAATTCGAAACGGCGCTGGCAATCCGGCATGCGCGCCGCGATCAGGTCCAGCGTGACTTCCTTCTTCCAGAACTGCTCCTGCACGGCGCGCACGGTCAGCGCATGCGTGTTGCCGTCGATGTAGTAGGTGGCCGAGTCGTCGACGCAGCCAGCCAGCAGCAGGGGAGTCAGGAGAAGAAATTTTCGCATGCAAGGTTTCCGAGGACCGGCGCGAAGCGGCGCCTGAGCCAGTATAAAGCGCTCTGTTCGCGCGCCGCAACTGCGTGCGCGCTTCTCCCGAACTCCCCGCTCCGCCGATTTAAGCGATGATGAAGTCGTTGTCGACTTTACCAGTCATCGCATATGAAACAGGCTGAGTACGAAACACTGGAAGCCCGTGGCGCCAAGCCGGTCAAGATGTGGACGCGCGGCGTGCCGGTCGAGGAAGCCGCTAAGGAGCAACTGGGTAAGCTTGCGCAATTGCCCTTCATTTACCACCACGTTGCCGTCATGCCCGACGTGCATCTTGGCAAGGGCTCGACCATCGGCAGCGTGATTCCGACGCTGGGTGCGGTGATTCCGGCGGCCGTCGGCGTGGATATCGGCTGCGGCATGATGGCCGCCAAGACCACCCTGCGTGCCACCGACCTGCCCGACAGCCTGGGCAAGCTGCGCAGCGCCATCGAGCAGGCCATCCCGCACGGCATGTCGCACAAGACGCGGAACGCCAGGGGCCGCGACGTTGGTTCCTGGGACCGTCCGCCGCCGGCCGTCGATGCCGGCTGGGCCAAGCTGAAGGACGAGTTCGACGCCCTGTGCCGCAAGTGGCCGAAGTTGCGCGGCACGAACAACTACAAGCACCTCGGCACCCTGGGCAGCGGCAATCACTTCGTGGAAATCTGCCTCGACGAAGACAACTTCGTCTGGCTGATGCTACACTCCGGCTCACGCGGCGTGGGCAATGCCATCGGCACCCATTTCATCGAGCTGGCCAAGCAGGACATGCGCCGCCACATGGTGAACCTGCCCGACCAGGACCTGGCCTACCTCGAAGAAGGCACCCAGCACTACAAGGATTACATCGAGGCGGTTGGCTGGGCCCAGAAGTTTGCCCGCATCAACCGCGAAGTGATGATGCAGAACCTGATCCACGCGGTACACAGCGTGATCGTCAAGCCGTTCGAGACCCACGTCGAAGCCGTGAATTGCCATCACAACTACGTGCAGCAGGAGCGCCACTTCGGCCGCGATGTGCTGATCACCCGCAAAGGTGCGGTTTCGGCAAAGGCGGGGGAACTGGGCATCATTCCAGGGTCGATGGGGGCAAAAAGCTTCATCGTGCGCGGCAAGGGCAACCCGGAAAGTTTTAACAGTTGCAGCCATGGCGCAGGACGCACCATGAGCCGCACCGAGGCCAAGCGCCGCTTTACCCGCGCCGACGTCGAGCGCGCCACGCAGGGCGTGGAATCACGCAAGGACGAAGGCGTGATCGACGAAATCCCGATGGCCTACAAGGACATCGATGCGGTCATGCAGGCCCAGGACGAACTCGTGGAAGTGGTGCACACCCTGAAACAGATCGTCTGCGTGAAGGGCTGACCGTTTTTAACGCATCTACAGCAATGCAGTGATGCGTGGTATTGGGGTCTCGCCCGCGTGCCCACCCTACGGTTTTACGCCCTGGATACGTGTTTACTCGCCCGCCTTTTCCCAACCGCCACCCAAGGCCAGGAACAACGCCACCTGATCACTGGCCAGCTTCGCATCCGATGCCGCCACCGCCGCCTGCGCCGACGCCAGCGTCCGCTCCGCATCCAGCGTGGTCAGGAAGTCGGTGCGCCCGAACCGGTACAGCCTGGCCGCCTGTTGCGACGCCAGGGCACTCTGGTCACGCGCCGCCTTCAGCGCCGCATTCCGGTCCAGCTCGCGCGCATACGCCGTCAAGGCGGTCTCGGTCTCGCGCAAGGCGTTCAGCACCACGCCGTCGAACCTGGCCAGCGCGGCAGCCGTGCTCGCCTCGGCCTGCTCGATGTGCACGCGCGCCGTGCCGGTCGACGGAATCGTCCAGGAGATCAGCGGTCCCAGGCTGTAGCGGAAGGTATTGCCTTCGCCAAAGCCAGACAGGCCACCGGTGCTGCCCGCCGTCAGCCCCAGGCTGATCTGCGGATACAGCTCGGCGGTGGCCACGCCGATGCGCGCCGTGGCGCTTGCCAGCGTGCGCTCGGCCTGGCGGATATCCGGCCGCCGGCGCAGCAAGGCCGCCCCATCGCCGACAGGAATCGCGGCCGCCAACTGCGGCACCTTTGCACATTGCGCCACTGCTTGAGGGAATTTGCCAGGCACCTCGCCAGTCAGTACCGCCAAGCGGTACAAGGCCGTGCGGCGCTGCGCTTCCAGCGGCGGCAAGGCCGAGCGCAATTGTTCCAGTTGGCCGAGGGCGCGGCTGTTGTCGAGCGCCGTACCGCGTCCCAGTTTCACGCGCTGCGCAGTGGAGTCGGCGAACTTGCGCTGCAGGTCCACCGATTGCTGGGCAATCGCGATCTGCTGCCCGGCCGAGCAGGCCTCGGCATAGGCGCGCGCCGTGTCGGCCGCCACCGTCACCCGGGTCAGGTCGAGCGCGGCCTGGGCGACTTCGGTGTCGGCGCCGGCCGCTTCCACGGCGCGGCGGATCTTGCCGAACAGATCGAGTTGATACGACACGTGCAAACCGGTGTCGTAGGTGGCGCGGTCCGCCATCGAACCCGGCAAGCCGTTGGCGGCACCGGATGCGCGGCCGTAGCCTGGTGCGGCCGAGACACTGGCTTCGGGCCGGCGCAGTTCTTCCGCTTCCGACAGCACAGCGCGGGCACGCGCCAGGTTGGCGGCGGCCACGCGCAGATCGGTATTCGCGGCAAAGGCCTTGTCCATCAGCCCATCCAGCGTGCTGTCGTGGTACAGGCGCCACCATTGCTTCGGCAGCGGCGCCACGGTAAATGGCTTTTCGGTGGCGCCGACGAAGGGCGCCGCGGCGTCAGGCCGCTTCACCACGGCCTCGTCTGGCACATGGTAGTTCGGGCCGACGGTCGTGGTACAGGCGCTCACCGCCAGCAGTGCCGCTACCGCTCCTGCTTTCAATGAAAAAGTTCGATAGTCCATCATGATCACCGCTTAGTTTTTCAGCGAACTCGGCGCCGCCATCGCCTGCGCTTGCGGACGCGCGGCAGGCTTGGCCGCGCCCGGCAGCACCTGCACGGTGGCGGTCTGGCCGGCGACCAGGCGCACATTGGCCGGCACCGGATCGAGCGCCACGCGCACCGGAATGCGCTGTGCCAGGCGGACCCAGTTGAAGGTCGGGTTGATGTTCGGCAGCAGGTTGGTGC